>CAZHHT010000138.1:0-7818 GCA_964532455.1 uncultured Anaerolineales bacterium | reverse complement strand
GGTGTCAATAGCTGGTAAAGCTGCTAATGGCACAGCATCTTTGATGCGGAAAATTCGTGCCTGCGCCGGTCCCTCAGAACGAGATGCATAGATAAAAGTTTGAGCTTCTGCCACGATTATATCATTTGGGCACCCTTCCTCGTCAAGAATCCTTCGGAACTCAATCGCCCCCAGCGTACGGCCAGGGTTTAGGACCACAATTTGTCCTTCTTGTAGGTAAGGAGCGGCGGATCTGGCAATATCGATATGGCCATTGGCGGGGATCACTACCATGAGGACATCGCCTCGTTCTACTGCTTCCTGGATGTTGGAGGTAACATGTGCAAGAGCCCCAAAACCGGATGGACCACTTGGGTTTTGGCTTTCTAAGGTTATCCCCCCACGGGCTTTGATCGCGGCAATATTATCAGGCGTGCGGTTGTATAATGTCACCTCGAAACCCATAATGGCCAGATGAGCTGCCATAGCTTTCCCGCCGTTTCCTGCTCCAATTACTGTATACCGAGTAGATGTATTGTTCATTTCGTGCTCCTCGTTTGCTTGCTGTATTCGAAAGTAGCCGGATTTTTTAATGATGTAATTCGATTATCTTCGCTTATGGGATCGCCGGTGTGAAGATCAACTGCAATGCAGTCGCCTCGTTTATCAATTCGAGTGATAATTTGACCCCTCCCATAGGGATTATTTTTCAGTTGAGGGGCATCTAACAGTCCAGTTTTGACGGCCTGTGTCAGGGTGGCTGCGTCCGTTAGGGGATCTGTAACACTTTTAGGTGCTAGCGAGCTGATCGCTTCAAGAGTGATGGCAGCTTCCTGGATTAATTCATTTGATCGGGCGATAACGCGGCTATCCTGAGTCATATCTGGAGCACCAAAAGCATTTTCAATCGATCGTCGTGCCAGCTTACAGGATTCGATTACATCTGCAGCAGTGGCAGCATGATCAGCCTCGGAGTACCCTACCACGTGGACAATGTGGGGGCGCAAAGCCATTTGGGTTTTTTTGCACATCCCCTCAAAAAGGTTCAATCCAGATCCTCGTAAGTATTGTCTGATCCCTGGGCTAGCTCCTGAACTACAGATTCAAGATCGATGGGTGCAGGTGGATCCAAGAACTCGAATCTTCCGTGGAAGTAAATATGTTGCCAGGCAATCGGAGAAACTCGTCCAAGTCGCGCCACCTGTTGGACACAGAGGGCAGCGGGGGCATTTGAACAGAAAGTTACGGTTTGGAGATTGCTATTTACTCACTGTTAGAGGTGAAGGATACAAACTGAACGGAGAGTGCCCACCCAGAGGGGGTTACCTGTTTAATGGGAAATGAGCCTCTCTGAGGGCCGGAAAGCTGATAGGATTAAAGATCCTATAGTTAGATCGCGTGATAAAACAAGCCATAATACCATATTGCGTATAGGCAATATGGTATTATGGAAATCCTTATTCAAAAACACTAATAAAAATAAACCAAACTATATTGTTCAAAACGACAACCTTTTCCAGAGTGAAAAGATGGCAGAAATCCAATTTGGAGTCTGGAAAATTGAATGGATGATCTCTCTTTTTGAAGGAGATCCGCCACAATTCAAAGCAGGGGACACAAAGGTTCGGGGACTCAGAAAGAACAACACGGTTTACGTCAGGATTAAAGATGTCTCCGGGGTTGTCAACGAAATGGATCTACAGGCTTTGGTAATGGTTGAAGGACCCAATAGGGTAGAGGAGCTGCAGCTCTTTTTTGATCTAGACGAAATAGACGGGGATTGGAAATGTACTGTTCAACAATCCGGAGCTCAGAGCGTTGGTCTGGCTGTTAGGACTGATACGTGTTTATTTCAAGATCCTCCTTATATCCAGTTTGATTCATCCCTGGCAGATCAAACTCCCTTATTAAAGGAAGTCACAGATCCTTTCCTTATGAATACAGACCGAGACGACCTTAATGAGCTGCATAAATTTGAGCGGCGGCCACTCTACACAGAAGTGTGTCTTGCCATCGGGAAGTCTTTCCGGATCCTGGGCGTTCATCTGAAAAGCAAGGAGATATTCAGCGCCCTGGAGTGGGCTGCCTGGTGGGCAAAAGCCGAAGGCAATCGGAAAAAATTACTGGCCCAGTGCTACCAGTTGCGTAGTAAGTTCCTGGATGTGTATCTCGCTGAAAATGCTACAAAAGACATTCCTTTAATAGTTTGTGGTGACATCAACGATGGTCCCGGGTTTGATGCCAGCGAAATGAAGCTTGCAGCCAGCGGAGTGGAGACATTAATGGGCTCCATCTGGAAACCAGCACTAACTATGGGAAATATTCTCTACGATGAATTGGCAGAAAAGGATCAAAACGCCCTGGACTTTGAAGATTTGTACACGGCCAGTTTTCGTGATCCCATCATCGACGGTTCATATATGCGAGTCTGGATTGACCACATCCTCTACAGCCGCAACCTGGCAGGGTGGGTGAGTGATGTAAAGATCTGGAGAGAGATGCCTGGCGGTGAGCGGATCTATCATAAGTATCCGGCTGGGTCAGACCATTTCCCTGTGGCTTGTAAAATTTCTCTGGATTAAATGGGGAAGGGAGAAAATCAACATCAAAGTTCTTATACAAATCTTAGTAATTGGGTGTTGAAAACCTAAGCCCTCTAGTTTACCTCTGGGAGTTTATACAAGTATGTCTGAGAGTGTTCAGTCCTATCGCAGCAACCGTGGCACATATAATAAGACATATGAACAGACATGAACAGTAGGAGGGGCCAATGGCAGTATCTTTCAAAAAACTAGAAATGCAGGCTGCTGAAAAAGCTATCCTGATGGTGGGCAGTAAATTCGGTTTAAACCTCAGTGAGGTCGCCTCTGCGTTGGATGTCCATCCCCGGACAGTGTATCGGTATAAAAACCACGAAAGCGTTCCATCACCCGATGTCCGTGATAGATTAGGCAAGCTTCGTGAGATCTCCCAACTTCTGACAGAAGTATTCGTTGATCAAGAAGCACAGTTAGACTGGCTATACGGCTCTGTGCCTATGCTCCTGGGACAGCGACCGATTGACAAAATCCGAAAAGGGGAGCTTGACGAGGTTATTTCTGTCCTGGCTGGTATCCACTCTGGAGCTTTCGCATGAGGTTCCAGGGAGAGGGTGTTCTGTTACAAACACGCGGTAATTACCGGTCTTCATGTGTAATCGCTACATAGGATTATTTTTACATGGAACCGTTTAGGAACCTCGAGACTACTAATGGACAAGAAAATAGCGGACCGCAAGGAAATTCGCAAGAACATTAAAAACATACAAGCAAAATTAAAGCTATTGGGCATATAATCTTTTGACCAGTCTTGTTTGCTCTTCGGAGTGGACGACTATTTCCGGAATCAGTGGATTCTTTCACCGGAATATGCAACCTCAGGAAGCGACATCGATTTCCATGATTCTGTCATGTTTATTGATTCTCTGCGATGGTACAATATAGACAGCATCAGGAAAGTGTTAACTATGTCAAAAACATTAGAAAAAGCTTTTAAAGAGGCTTCTCAACTTCCCAAAAAAGACCAAGAAGAATTTGCGGCTTTCCTTCTTGTAGAGTTGGATTCAGAGCAAAGATGGCAAACTTTGCTTTCGTCATCTGCTTCAACTCTTGAACTGTTGGCTCAAGAGGCAAAACAGGAGCACAAGGCAGGAGAAACACAACCCTTTAATGTGAAGGGTGTATGAAGTCACACACGACAAAACGTTTTCGTCAGACATTCAACAACCTTCCTTCTGAAATCCAGCGTCGTGCTGAAATCGCCTATAAGATGTTTGACCAAAACCCAAGACATCCTAGTCTTCGATTCAAAAAAGTGCGTTCGGTCGAATTAATCTATTCAGTGCGCATCACGCGCGACTACAGAGCTTTGGGTTTAATGGAAAAAAATGAAATCCTATGGTTTTGGATCGGATCTCATGATGACTACGAACAGCTGCTTCAATCCGGGTTGTAATTCCTCTGGTAGCTCACGCTGATTCACGTTTGAGCATTCTATTATCTAGAAAAAGAATCAATCGAAACTCCTTCTGACAACACTTTTCCTTTAATATATAATACTTACGTAAATCGGAATATAATCCGGTAAATAAAAATAAGGGTTGTGCCAATCGCTTTTGGGACAGCCCCTTTTCTATTAATAAGGATATGAAATGGATATCACTATTCAATTTGCCAGGCCGCCGAAAAAAGGAGTAGTTCAAAACTATAGTGAGGGGGTTGGCTTATCCAAAAAGCCTGTTTGGTTTAAAAACTTCATTTGGGCAATTATCAGGTTAATTAGTTGAGTTTTGAACAAAATAGGATTAAAGTTAGTAAAAGAAACAGCAAATTAAAACGTCAAGATTTAACATTACGACCATAAAAGTCGCACGAAATTAAATAGAGAGAGAAGATTAAGAACCCCGATGAAATTATTTGGGATAGAAATTATTGGCAGGATAAACCAGATCATGTAATTTTCTCGAAAAATCAGAATGATGTACTATCGAAGACTTAATATTACTGTATTTATAGAGGAAAAAATACGGATGAGGTATTGAAACCCTACGGGTAGATGCAGTTGGTCAGGATCTCCTCACAGGCTTTCCAGTCCTTCTCGAAGCAGAAGTCATGGTTGCCGGCGATGACGATCTTGTGGGGATGGGGCAAGGTGCCCAGGAAGTCGTTGAAATCACGGACGTCACCCAGGGTTCCGTGGCTGGTGAGGTCGCCGGCATGGATCAGGACGTAGCCGTCGGGGATCTTGAGGGATCTATGGAATCCGTGGGTGTCTGCAATGGCGACGAGTTTCATAGTCTATGATCTACAACTGAAAAAATTTGGAGTAAGGCGCGGCAAGGTGTGTAGTGAATATTTCTGGTCCGGATCATTTATTGCCAAGATTCTATAAGTATGTTGACCGTCTTTAGGGTATCTGGAGAGAAGGAATCTAAATCACTATCTGTAACTAGATCGTTATACTTCCACTGAGCGAGCTGGAGGATTGCACTGCTCCGCTTCAAATTGTTAAACATGCGCGCGATTTTTTTGTCTTCCATCTCCAATATATTCCATAATTCGAGATATCTCGCATGAGCGCTTTTCTCATCAATGGATATGATATCGGACAGACTATCTAGGATCCGATGGCAGGCAAGATCCAGAGCGTCGGTTTTCATTGATTTGACTTTCTTCCAGTCCTTTTCGAGTATTTTTGACATATCAACTATCCAAGATTTAAGTAAATTTGACAATTAATTCTTCATTGTTCATTCTCAAACTAAGGGCTTCAACTACAGAAGCATTTTGATATCCTTTGGAGTAATTAATTGGAATTGAAAAATCGCTAGTAAGACTTTTTATATACCCTTTAGGACTTGATTTACAAACCCCGCTACTTCAATTTGTGTTTCCTCGTCTGGATGACCGAATAAGAATCTGGAAACCCTGACGCAACCAACAAGGCCGGGATCAGAAAAATCTCTTTTTAGAATAGCAATTGCTTTTTCACCATGCTCATTCTTGATCAATGGCAAGAGATGTTGAATGATTTCCTCATATCCACTACCGAAGTTGCGAACGACATAGAATAGATCATATGCATCTTTGTTCTCCCCTCTTTTGTCAAACGATAGTGCTTTGAGGATTATGTATGCGCCAGGTCCACATACCCAGATATCCCTTTTGGCCTGTTCTCCAAAAGGAGTATTCCCTGAAATCGTTAATTTAATCCGATCCTGAAATGCCAATTCAAGACCAGGTGTGATTATGGCGCCAAAATCTGGTTCTAAATGTTTTAGGGATCCACCGACATCTTTAGGAGAAGTTTGCGGAATTAGAAAATCGACTGTTGCATCAGCAAGCTTCTCGAGTTTCCATCTTTGAAGAGTGGGATTTTGTTTTTCACTGACATCGGGTACAAATCCGGCCCCTCGTAATCGAACGGCAATTTCCTGATACCGACTGCTATCAAAAACCCCGAGGGAAAAGCCAAGATCGAGATCTTGTGTACCTACGTGTGCTTCAGCCCCTTCAGGTGGAGGAGTTTGGGGGACAATAAGGTTTGGAACAAGTCCACCAGCAATCACCAGATCGTCAATATAATCCCCAATTATCGTACTTATGTAGAGGCATACCGAATGGACAAGATCCAACTGCTGAGGGTTGTAATCTGCTGCAATTGCAGGTTTTGGTTTCATTTAAAGTATTCCCTATTGATATATTGTCTTAATTCGGGCATGGCTTCCTGCGCTCTCTCTGGTTGTCCTTTTAGGTCAAGGTATGCTTGGATTGGGTGAACACATTGAATTCCATCGATTTCATTCAAACGCCATAAGATTGAAGGATCATTTGGTTTTGCAATAATTGTGTTAAATCCAATGTCAGTTTCAGAGAAATCCAAATACGACAGGAGCTCATTTCCTATATTTTCGTTGATGTAAATGGTTACAGCTCGAAAAGAAGCAAAGTGAGTATACAACCAGGCGGCACCAAGTCCTGTAACGGCATAATCTATCCCTTTCTTACTTAAGGCATCGCTTATTTGCTTCATCAAAGATTGTCCTGAGCGTGCAGGTATATACCCTCGAATTGGATAATGTTTAGACAAGTCGTATTTTTCCAACCAGGCATCAAGGAGCGCATCGGGATCCTGATTGGATATTCGCCCATTTTCATCTCTGGTAATAAGCTCAAGAGTTTCCAAAGATCTCGCGATTCTACTTACGTGCCCCTCATCAAGATCTGCTTGCAGGGCTAACTCCCGCTGGCTGAAAGTGTCCAATCGATTGTATAAAAGAAATCTTGCCACCCGCGAACTTTTCTTTGCAAACACACTGGAGGACCGCCCCGGCCGCTTATAGAGGTTTGGTTGATCCTCGATGATAATTCGAATACCTGGACCTGCGATATTTGCATTTCCAGATAAGTCAAGCCAAGATGTTTCCTCTTCTTTGCAATGTTTGCGTCCAGGTTCATACATATAGGGGACAACTAGTAACCTTATGAAGTTTTTTTTCCTACTCTTTGCTTGGCTTAAGTAACGAACCCCATTCATTACAGAACCTACATCACCGGATTCTTTGTACTCAATTAAATACTGAATATCCTTGATGTTTACTGCTGCGTCAACCCTGGAGTCTAGGGATTGATTTTCATTCAACCCGGATTCGTATTTGATTTGCGAGGGCTCGCAATCAAGCCACACGCACAATATATCTACAGCTTTTTGAATAGCTTCTCTTTCTGATAGTTTACTCATGACTTGATTATATACCATAGCTTGAAATAAAAATCAAATCAATGTATATAATCAAGTATGCCAATGGGTTTTCCCGTTTGCCTTGTTGTAAATCATCATCGAAGAAGGGGATATATCGAGTCGCTTTTCTAAGAAATGGACTTATAACATTCTTGAGGGGTGGGGCAGAGCTCCTGGGATTTCATGATCGCATTCGTTATTTGTGGGGCTTGATCGGGAAGTAACATTTTTTTGCATGATAACAAAATTAATGTTATCGTCCGTCTGAGATTGTTATGATCATGGTGTCCGAGCAATGGAAGAAAAGATTTTCACTCATTTATTTGTTTTCACCGGACGGTGAAAAGCCCGTTTGGTTTAAAAACTCCATCCGGACAATGATCAGGTTAATCAGTTGAGATTTGAATAAAACAAGATTAAAGTTAGTAAAAGAAATAGCAAATTAAAATGTCAAGATATAACATTCCGATCAGAAAAGGCGCACGAAATTAAATAGAGAGAGAAGATTAAGAACCCCGATGAAATTATTGGCTGGATAAAACTAGGTCGCCAGAAACACGA
>CAZHHT010000137.1:0-7912 GCA_964532455.1 uncultured Anaerolineales bacterium | reverse complement strand
CCAGGGTTTGATCTGCCTTTAATTTCCCCCGGCGATTCCCGTTGTGGAAATGGTCAAGCAACATTTTTCCTGTTTCTACTGCCGCGGATTTTGCGAACGCCAATTTCTGATTAGACATATTTTTCCTGTTGTTTAAGCTGTTTCTACGTTCTCTTTGTTTTTATTTCAGGTTAGGATTTTTTAGTTGTTGTTCTACTGAATCTTCTATGCTGATTTTGTGGTCTAAAACGGCTTGTTCATAGCGGTGAAACCAGTGTGATAATTGAGGCCAGCCAATTTTCATCTCTGTGAGGACAAGTTCAGCTAATGGACCTCCTTGCGGAATAAATTGTGTGCTGTGAAAGTCCTGACGTGCAGCTTCCTGGTCATATTCCAGGCGAATGATTTTTCCTATCCACTGGTTATTATCTCGTGTAATCTGGGCGTATCCGGCCCGGGTGTCGCCGTCAAATGGAAGGCCGATGGATCCGGCATTTATAACAGTTGTTATTCCGATTGTCCTCACCAGCGGTTGATGTGTATGACCAACCAGGAATAAATTCACATCGGGTTGAATAAGGTCGAGGATTTCCTTTTGGCTGGAGTCCGGGTATATGCCAACCCGTGTTCCGCCCATAGATGCATGAACGGCTTTCACAATTTGGTTCCCTGGCAATTGGGTTTCGATCTCCATCGGCAATTCTTTGACTGATTGAATATCCCCGGGAGAAAGAGATTGATACGTCCAATCAATTATTCTTAACAGTTCAAATCGATTCCCGGTTCTGGGAGCATCCGGACTGTCAAACCTAAGAACATATTGTTCATGATTTCCGGCAATAGCCTGCCAGGAATCAGATTCTATTTTTTGTTGGATCAAATGCAGACAATCTCTGGAACGTGGTCCACGGTTGATAATATCCCCCAATACAAAAACAAGGTCGGGTTTCCAGTGTTCAACATGATCGATAACGGCAATCAGGGCTTGATAATTACCGTGAATATCTGCCAGGGCAGCAATTTTCATAATTCAGGATTTTAACCCTACAATCTGTATGTAATCCAGAGTTTCATTCTCTTGGGTAAAAGTGTCCAGCAGGTTAAGTAAATCTTCGGCAATTTGAGCTTTTTCTTCCGCATCATCGAGACTCCAGGTGCGGCTCTTAACCTCGAGGAAGGTCCCCAGAGCGGGGTCGTCCAGACGGTCTACATTGATATAGAATTCAATATCACGAAAACAAACTTTCCACCGCCGCCGGTCTTTTTCTACGAAGGTTTCATTCGAGGGATTGAAGTATTCCCGATAAAACCGGAGGCTCTGTGGGGCAGGGGCGATGAACCTGCTCCGCGATAATAAAACGTCCCGGGGGAAGTGACGTTCGCGTTTTGGTCCGATTAATGTAAGTCTATAGCGGATGTTCTCCACATTGCCGTCCTCATCTATAAACTCATCTTCGCGGTAGCGGAGCCAACCTTCTTTAGGGTCTTCAAATTCGAAATATGTATCGAATTCATGGTAGTGACGATAATAATGAATTTCCAATTCTGATTGGAGCAGCTTATCAATCACGGCTTGCGGATCATCCACTTTAACTTTTATCTGGACCTCATAACTTTCCTGTTCTTCCGCGCCGCCGACTGCAATTAATTTGGAGTAAACGGACTGGAAGCGCTTGATCAGGAATTGGTCAATTTCCTCCGCAAGAGCCTGGGCTTTTGGCAACAGTTGGCTCAGGTCCACAGTTAATAATTCCCGGGACCGCATGAGCCATTTTCCATTCACCATCACATCAGTGACATCGGTGGATTTTGCGGAATAAACAAGCTGTGCGTAAATACCATCCGGATTATTTTTATACTGGGGAGTATTATGTAGAGTCTGAAGGTTTACCAGGATCAGGTCTGCTTTCTTCCCTTCAACAATCGAACCGGTCTGATCTCCAAGATGGATTGATCTTGCACCCATGCTGGTAGCCATGGCAACAGCCGTCTTGGCTGGGACAACTGTGGGATCTCCGCTGCTTCCTTTGGCGAGCAGTGCTGCCAGACGCATTTCTTCGAACATATCCAGGTCGTTATTGGACGATACTCCATCTGTACCAATACCAACATTGAGACCAAGCTCCAGCATGTGGCTGATTGGTGCAATTCCTGATGACAATTTTAAATTTGATGTGGGATTGTGAGCAATCCCGACACCATATTTCTGCATAGTATGCATTTCCCGTTCATCGATATGAACACAATGAGCAGCGATAACTTTTGATTTCAACACGTTCTGCTGCTCAATGTAGGGAACAACCGGCATGTCAAAGTCCCTTAAACAGTCTTCAACTTCCTGGGCTGTTTCAGAGACGTGGATGTGTAATGGCACATCATATTTCTGGGCTAAAGCGGCTGCTGAGCCCAGAATATCAACTGAGGATGTATAAGCAGCATGGGGAGCTACCGCTGGAGTGATTAGGGGATGGCCTTTCCATTTTTTGATCATTTTTTCGGAAGACGCCAGGGCTTCCTTATAAGAAGCGGCATCAGGTGATGGGAATTTCAGAATTGTTTGACAGCAGACAGCCCGCAGCCCTACTTCTGCAGTTACTTCCGCCACCTGGTCTTCAAAATAATACATATCTGCGAAAGAGGTCACGCCGGATTGGATCAATTCGGCGCAAGCAAGGGAAGTGCCCAGTCGGACAAATTCGGGATTTACGTATTCCCGCTCAACCGGCATGATGTAACCAAGAAGCCATACATCCAGCCGGAGGTCATCAGCCAGACCACGAAGCAGATTCATCGGGACATGCGTATGGGCGTCTATCAGACCGGGCATGAGAACCTTACCTTCACAGTCGATCACTTCTCCGGCGGTGTATGTGTTTTCGAGCGTATCTGTGGATCCTACGGCATGGATATGATCATCCAGAATGGCAACGGCCCCATTTTCATAACAGGTAAAGGTTTCATCCATACAGAGAACGTGGGCATTAATGAATAAAGTTTCAATCTTCTTGCTCATTTTTACCTCTTCTTATAAACCTGCTTGCTATTATTATCTGTTTCTTCTCCACCGAGATCTACGGATAATCGGACCCGGGTTTAAAGCTTATGCACAACATATACCCCATCCCTTACAACATCAAGCATATCTCTGAACAATTCGCTTGTCACATCCTTCAAATACGCACGATGCTTTTATTCTTTGATAACTGACTTTAGTATCATGGAATGAGTAGAAGAGATTGTATCACTTCAGAACAACTCTAAAAAGGAAATTTCATTCTCAAAATAGTAACTGATTATGATCTCTGACAGGGGTTTATCCAGGGCGTTTGAGTGCTTTCTGGCGGGAGTTTTCAAAGGATTTTGAGAGCATGTTGTATGGTAAAATAGAACATCGATGAAGATAAACAAAATAGCCTTGCCAGAACCCCCCAATGTTCTTAAATCCATCCGAAATGGGTTTGACGCCATCACCAAACATTTGATTTTGCTGCTGTTTCCGATCGGGTTGGATCTGGTTTTATGGTTCGCCCCGCACCTCCGAATGAAGACCCAAATTGAGGGCGTAATTGCGGAAATGAATGAAGTGTCAGCACTCCTCTCACCCGAATTCGGGGAGATGGTAGAAGCTGGTCAAGAAATATGGGTGATCGCAGCTGAACGGATCAATCTATTTATCACTCTCAGGTCTTTTCCAGTAGGAATATTCAGTTTGTTTACTTCAATATTGCCAATTGAAAATCCCATTGGTAACCCGATCTTCTGGGATGTACCCCGATTGAGCATCGCGGTAATCATCAGCCTCGCGCTGTTTTTGACAGGGTTAGCTTTGGGCGGCTTGTATTTTTCCAGTGTAAGGCAGGCAGCTCTCTTTGATGAAGTGAAATGGCGGACAATTCTGGGTGAGTGGCCCCGGATTAGTATCCAATCATTCCTGTTGAGCTTGATGTGGTTTATCCTGTTTCTGGGCATTCTAGGGTTGGGAAGCTGTGCAGCTACGGGCATCACGTTTTTCAGTGTCTCTCTGGGACAACTCGTGATCATTCTCTTTGGAATCGTCTCCTTCTGGCTGATATTTCCATTGTTTTTCTCACCTCACGGCGTATTTTCCCAGCATCAAAAAGCCTGGAAATCCATGCTGCAAAGTATCCGGTTGACAAATATGACTTTCTTCAAAACTAGTTTATTTATCATGCTGGCAATATTGGTTAATCAGGGGTTGAATATCGTATGGCAGGTTCCCCCAGAGAATTCCTGGTTAATGATGATCAGCATAATAGGTCATGCTTTTGTAACAACCGGTATGTTGGCAGCGAGTTTTGTTTACTACCAGGAAATGATTCGTTGGTTTGAAGAACTTCAGCTGATAGGCAAACCCCAACCGATAGAGGAAGAACATCCGACGATAGAGAAATAATCCGAATCATGGTATGATGCGGTTTTGCGTTAAACTTGCGGGAGGTTTTTGTGGCAAAGAAGAATCAAAAGTTATCTTATGAAGCCAAAGATATTCAAGTGTTGGAGGGGTTGGAAGCTGTCCGTCTTCGTCCTGGAATGTATGTTGGCGGAACAGATATCAAAGCCCTTCATCACCTGGTTTACGAGGTGGTGGACAATTCGATTGATGAGGCATTGGCAGAAGATTGTGATGAGATCGAGATCATCATTCATGTTGATGAAAGTGTAACAGTCACTGATAATGGCCGCGGGATCCCTGTGGACATTCACCCAGATAAAAAAGTACCTGCTCTGGAGCTGGTGATGACCAAGCTTCATGCTGGGGGCAAATTCGGTGGTGGTGGGTATAAAGTATCCGGCGGTTTGCATGGTGTGGGTCTGTCAGCGGTGAATGCGCTTTCTGAGTGGTTTGATGTCCGGGTTTGGCGGGATAAAAAAGAATACTATCAGCGATACGAGAAAGGGATCCCGGTTACAAAACTGGAAGTTGTCGGTGACGCACCAAAAAGGAAAACAGGCACATCACAGACGTTCTTGTATGATAAAACGATCTTTAATACAGAGCTTACCTATCAGTTTGAAACCCTGGTTCAACGGTTCAGAGAAATGGCTTTTGTCACCCGGGGGGTTACGATTAAATTCTTGGATGAAAGATCCAATAAGGAGATGAATTTTTACTTTGATGGTGGAATCACTTCCTTTGTACGGTATCTCAACCGCAACCGGGAAAAATTGCATCCGGTGATTCATGTTGAGAAGGAAATTGAAAATATAGTGATTGACGCGGCATTTCAATACACAGATTCTTTTGCAGAATCAGTCTATGCTTTTGCCAATACCATCAATACCGTTGACGGCGGGACGCATCTGACCGGGTTTAGAGCTGCCATCACCCGGACGATAAACAATTACGCCAGATCCAAGAAACTGTTAAAGGATTCTGATTCCAATTTATCCGGGGATGATACTCGAGAGGGTTTAACTGCGATTATCAGTATTAAGCATCCCTCTCCTCAATTTGAAAGCCAAACGAAAGTAAAATTGATGAACGCAGAGGTTAAAACCCATACCCAGCAGGTTGTAGGGGAAGGGATTGAAACATTTTTGGAAGAAAATCCAACTGCGGCGAAGGCTATTGTAAACAAGTGTTTAACATCAGCCCGCGCGAGAAAGGCAGCTATCAAAGCCAGAGACCTGGTCATCCGGAAATCTGCGCTGGAAAGCATGACTTTGCCCGGAAAGTTAGCCGATTGTTCCTCCCGAGATCCGAAGGAATCCGAAATTTATATCGTCGAGGGTGATTCCGCAGGTGGATCTGCCAAGCAGGGTAGGGACCGCCATTTTCAGGCGATCTTACCGCTGCGGGGGAAAATCCTGAACACTGAGCGAGCGAGGCTAAACCAGATTCTGGCAAATAACGAAGTCAGATCATTAATTTCCGCCTTGGGTGTTGGCATCGGGGAAGGATTTGACATTGATGGGTTGAGGTATTGGCGAGTGATCATCATGACAGACGCAGATGTTGATGGCGCCCATATCCGCACCTTGCTGTTGACGTTCTTTTTCAGATATATGCAGCCATTGATTGATACCGGTCACTTATTTATCGCGCAACCCCCACTGTACCGGCTAACACATAAGAATAAAAAGACATACGTTTTTTCGGAGAAAGAAAAGCTAGGCTTATTTAAGGAACTGGGATTAACTCCTGAAAAAGCTCAGCTTCAACGATATAAAGGTTTAGGGGAGATGAATCCCCAGCAGCTTTGGGATACAACAATGGATCCAAATACCCGAACCTTGCTTCAAGTCACAATTGAGGATGCTGCGGCGGCGGACAGAACCTTTGATATGTTGATGGGATCATCTGTCCCGCCAAGGAAACGATTTATAATTACCCATGCAAATGAAGTCAGAAATCTGGATATCTGAGGTACGGCAGTTAAATCTTAATGACTCTTAAACAAGGTGAGCTCCTTCTTGACAGATACCGAATCATTGAGGTGTTAGGCCACGGTGGAATGGGTTCTATCTTCCGTGCGGTGGATGAAAACCTGGGTGTCGAAGTTGCTGTTAAAGAGAACCTGTTTACGATAGATGATTATGCCAGGCAATTTCGCCGGGAAGCAACCATCCTTGCCAATCTCCGGCATGCAAATTTACCACGCGTTTCAGATCACTTCAGTATTGATGACCAGGGTCAGTACCTGATCATGGATTACATTGAGGGGGAAGATCTCCAGGAGAGGTTGGAACGCATGGGACCTTTTGAAGAGGAAGAAGTAGTTTTTATTGGCGCTTCGCTATGTGATGCGCTGGTTTATATGCATTCCCGGGATCCGGTAGTTTTGCATCGGGATATCAAGCCAGCCAACGTCAGGATCACACCGAGAGGGGGAGTGTACTTGGTTGATTTTGGTTTGGCAAAAGTGATTCAAGGGGATCAAACGACCTCTACTGGTGCCCGAGCGATGACCATGGGTTTTTCTCCTCCAGAACAGTATGGGGCAGCCAGGACAGATACCCGGACAGATATCTATTCCCTGGGTGCTACATTGTATACTGCTTTGACCGGGTTAGCTCCGGAGGACAGTTTAGCCCAAACCATGGACCAGGTAGAACTGACACCTGTTCGGGAAAGAAATCCAAAAATTTCCAAACGGGTTGCAGAAGCAGTGGAAAAAGCACTTCAGGTTCATCCTAATGACAGATTCCAGTTGGCTGCAGAATTTAAAAATGAGCTGCTGAAAGCGCAAAGCGGCCGATTCAATGTAAATTTTAACCTTGACCAGGTCGATTTAACACAAACAAAAAAATCAGGTAAAAAGCATGGGGATAAGTTATCTTCGCGTGGTGTGATTACCAAAGAAATCACCAAAAAGAAAACTGGATCCCTAATAAAAGAAAAAAAATCGAGAATACCCCGGAAAAGACTTGATTGGGGAGGATGCCTGGCATTGGTCACTCTGCTCAGTTTTATCCTGATCTTGAGTTTAGCGGTCTTTTCCTTGTTGAATCCAGTTTTTGCTAGAAGTTTGTTTGATTTTCTATTCTAATTAGCTCGATGCAGGGGGGAATGCCAAGGGCTAATCACTTGAGATAAAGTTTTGCAGAGCAGAATAACTATTTTCCCGGCACCACATGATTAAAATCATATTCTTGTCCCAGCACTTGTCAGACAATTGACAGAAGAGGGGATTTTTGTTAAACTTAATGTTGTCAGACAAGTTCAAAACCAGGAATTTCCTATGTCAACGCTCCTTATTAAAAATGCTCAAGTAGTTGTTACAATGGATGACCACCGCCGTGAAATAAAGGATGGAGGTCTTTTTATTAAAGACGGCTTTATCGAGAAAGTCGGAGGATCAGACCAGCTGCCAATTGAGGCAGATCAGGTTTTGGATTTATCAGGGCATATTGTGCTGCCCGGGTTGGTAAATACCCATCATCATTTTTATCAGACACTAACCCGAGTGGT
>CAZHHT010000136.1:0-7998 GCA_964532455.1 uncultured Anaerolineales bacterium | reverse complement strand
GCAACCATGACCGAAGGTATCTTTATCGCTGGTGCCTGCCAAGGTCCAAAAGACGTACCGGACACTGTATCCCAGGGAGCTGCCGCCGCCTCAAGGGTCGCCAGCCTGATCAGCCGCGGAACTGTCATGATGGAACCAATTAGGGCAAGCATAAACACGGATTTGTGTTCTGGCTGCAAAATCTGCAATAATATGTGCCCCTACAATGCGATTGAATTTGTCGAGGAGGAAGGATATTCCCAGGTTATCACAGCACTTTGCCAGGGGTGCGGTACTTGTGTTGCGGCCTGCCCCAGTGGAGTCATAACCGGTGCCCACTTCACCAATGAACAACTGCTTTCCCAGATTGAAGGCCTGTTATGGGATATGCAATCGTTAGAACCAGTCCCGGCTGGGAAGGAGGAGTAAAATGACTTACCAATTTGAACCCGTGATTGTCGGATTCCTATGTAATTGGTGTTCCTACCGGGCAGCGGATCTGGCTGGTACAGCCCGCATAAAATACGCCCCTAACCTGAGACCCGTTCGGGTAATGTGCTCTGGCCGGGTAGATCCACAATTTGTCCTTACAGCATTGTTGAATGGCGCCGATGGTGTGTTGATTGCCGGCTGCCATCCCGGAGAATGCCACTACGTAAACGGCAATATCAAAACTCTGCGGCGTTTCCTGCTGCTTAAGAAGACTTTAACTCAATGGGGCATCGAAGAGGAACGGGTCCAGTTACTCTGGGCTTCCGCCTCAGAAGGAATCTATTTGGCAGAAAAAGTAAATACTATGACCGAAGAACTCCGAGCCCTGGGTCCACTTCGCTGGCATGATAAAGTCCTGGGTGGTAATGGAGCAATACCAATCCCCGTAAAGGAGATATAACATGGGAGCAAAAGAAAAACCAAAACTGGCCATGTATTGGGCTTCAGCCTGCGGGGGATGTGAAATCTCAGTGCTTAATATCCATGAAAACATCCTGACTGTTGATGAGGTTTTTGATATCGTTTTCTTCCCCTGTATTGCGGATTTCAAAGTCAAGGACCTTGAGTCCTATCCTGACGGATATATTGACGTCTGTCTCTTTAATGGAGCGATTCGCAATTCAGAAAATGAAGAAATGGCTCATCTTCTGCGTAAAAAATCAAAAATAATGGTAGCCTTTGGGTCCTGTGCTTATGAGGGTTGTATTCCGGCATTATCCAATCTGACTACCAAAGAGGCAACATTTGATAAAGTCTATCTCAACAACCCATCAATTGATAATCCGGACGGTATCTTGCCCCAGGAAGTAACCAAAGTAGCGGAAGGTGAATTAACCCTTCCGGCTTTTTATCACACTGTAAAATCACTTGATCAGACAATTAATGTTGACTACTACCTTCCAGGATGCCCGCCAGAACCACACCAAATCTGGGCAGTTCTCCAGGTAGTCGTGGGCGCTCTCCTGGAAGGGAACCCGCTGCCTCCGGCAGGCGCTATTCTTGGCGCCGGGACAACATCCGTTTGTGATGAATGTGAGCGGGAAAAAGGTGAAAAAACCATCGACCGCTTTTACCGTCCCTATCAATTAGTCCCTGACCCGGATCAATGCCTGCTTGAGCAGGGCATTATCTGCATGGGGATAGCAACCAGGTCCGGATGCGGAGCTCTCTGCCCATCTGTAGGTATTGGCTGCCGGGGCTGTTACGGCCCTCCGGATGGTGTGATAGATCAGGGCGCCAAAATGCTCTCTGCTCTTGCATCTGTGATTAATGCAGGTGATGAAACCATGGATGATGATGAACTAGAACATGAAATCCAGTCGGTTATCGATACCATTCCTGATCCTGCTGGTACATTTTACCGCTTCAGTATGGCACACTCAATTCTCCGACGTGTCAAGAACGGAAAAGGAGTCTCTTAATGGAACGGATTACTATAGACCCCATCACAAGATTGGAAGGTCACGGAAAAATCGAGATCTTCCTTGACAAAAAAGGAAATGTAGAAAACGCTTATCTGCAGATCCCGGAGCTGCGTGGTTTTGAGCAGTTCTCCATTGGTCGACCTGCTGAAGAAATGCCTCGCATCACCAACAGGATTTGCGGTGTGTGTCCTGAAGCCCACCATATGGCTGCCACAAAAGCTCTGGATGCGCTCTTTGATGTAGAACCTACATCTGTTGTCAAAAAGCTGCGAGAACTTTTCTACACATCATTTTATGTAACCGATCACACTGTTCATTTCTATGCAATCGGTGGACCAGATTTTGTCTTAGGTCCAGACTCGGATCCTGCAGAAAGGAATATCCTGGGGGTAATCCACAAAGTCGGGGTGGATATCGGAATCCAGGTGATTGAGTGCCGGAAAAGAAACCACGAAGTGATCAAGATGCTCGGAGGGCGTGGAATTCATCCCGTCGCCGGATTACCTGGAGGATGGAGCAAAGCCATGACCAAGGATGAACAAAAGATCATCCTGGATTACGCTCAGCAGAATGTGGATTTTGCTCTCTTTAGTTTAAAGTTATTTGATGATGTAGTGTTAGCCAACCAGGCTTATGTTGACCTGATCGTCTCCGATGCCTTCACCCATGAAACATATTATATGGGCACGGTGGATGAGAAAAATAAAATCAATTTTTATGATGGAATGATCCGGGTCATAGGCCCAGACGGGAAGGAATTGGTCCAATACCCCGCCAAAGACTATGCCAAACATGTGGCAGAACGGGTAGAACCCTGGTCATACTTAAAATTCCCTTACCTCAAGGATGTAGGGTGGAAAGGATTTGTGGATGGAATGGACAGTGGTGTTTATTGTGCCACCCCTCTCTCCAGGCTAAATGCTGCCGATGGCATGGCGACACCAAAAGCCCAGAAGCATTATGAGCGTTTCTTTGAAACTCTAGGCTCCAAAAAAACCGACGGACGCTACTTGCCCGTGCATCACCGCCTGGCGACCCACTGGGCTCGCTTGATTGAACTTCTCTATGCAGCGGAGAGAATGGAGGAATTAGCCAAAGATCCTGAGGTTCTTGACCCTAATATTCGTCCAGTAGTGACTAATACTCCCACTGAAGGAGTTGGAAGCGTTGAAGCTCCCAGAGGAACATTAACACATCACTATAAAACGGATGAGAATGGGATTCTGACAGACGTTAACCTCATTGTTGGCACCACTAACAACTATGCGCCCATTGCCATGTCCATCAAAAAAGCTGCCGAAGGGTTAATCAAAAATGGAGAAGTGAGTGAAGGATTGCTCAACACAGTTGAGATGGCATTCAGGAACTACGATCCCTGCATGTCCTGTGCAACTCACTCCTTGCCAGGACAGATGCCTTTGGAAATTCAAATCCATAATGCTGATGGCAAGTTAATTGATACCAGAAGCCAGTATATTGATTAACAGGCAGATATTAAAGTTTTATCTAGTGTAAAATAAAGTAACCAGCGACCGGCATTTTCTGGCTGGGAGCTGGTTACTTTATTTCAGGCAGACCTTATGAAAACAATAATCATCGGATTAGGCAATCCAATACTTACTGATGACGGCGTAGGTGTCAAGGTTGCCCAACTTCTAGAGGAAACAATCAATCTGGATGGGCATCCAGATCTTACCATCACCGAAGCCAGCGTCGGAGGGCTGCGATTGATGGAAACACTGCTGGGATATGACAGGGTCGTCCTCATTGACGCTTATTATTTAAATCAGGAAACTAATAAACCTGGGAGAATTCATCATCTAAGCCTGGATGATCTGCGCTCTGTCAGTCCAACCCAGCACAGCACGTCTGCTCACGATACATCGTTGGTAACGGCCCTCGATGCAGCAGATAAAATGGGTTACAAAATCCCCCGGGATTTCATAATTTATGCTGTAGAAGTAGAAAACATCCTGGAATTCAGTGAAACACCGACTCCCGCGGTTGCGGAAGCAATCCCAGTTGTAACTTCTGAGATAATCGCCGAGTTTTCTCTAAAAATTCACTGATTATTCCAATTTTCCATACTCACCTCATGAAGAATGACACCTGTATTGGTGTGCGGTTTATGTTATATTTTTTATTGTCTTACGATGTAACCATACTGATCAAGGAAAACTTATTGATTCCGAGATTTTCCCCTGATCATCTTTCCAGTCGCACTTCAAATAAAGGGTTCCTCCAAAATGGCAAACATCAATCTCATTCCCATATGACAGGATAAACCATGCCATTCTGGACTCACTGTACTCAGCCCAGTCGAGGTTTGTAATGAAAAGTCTCTACCGCAAGATCTTTTTTGTCATCATCTCCGTAAGCTTCCTCCTCTTTTCTGCCGCAGCTTTCCATGCTTATACCGCTGAGGAACCAGAAATATCCCCGCAATTAGAAGCGGACCAACTCCCCGTCACAGCTCCGATAAAACCAGAGAATGATACCTGTTTCCAATGCCATATCGACGGCTCATTCAGCAACATCTGGACCCCCACTGTGCGTTGGGCTCTATTCGGAGCAGCCGGTGTTGCGCTCCTGTTCGGTATTGCCCGCAGCGTAAGTGTCTGGAAAACCAGGGAAGCCTGGATTCCCCTTCCCAAGCGGGTAACAAATTATCTAGATGATAGATTCCAGTTAACCGATTTCCTTAAACCAATCCTCAGTAAACCCGTCCCAGACTGGCAGAGACGGTGGTGGTACTGCCTGGGTGGGTTGACTTTCTTTTTCTTTATCGTCCAGGGTATAACAGGAATCATGCTGGCGTTTTATTACAAACCTACACCAACAGAAGCTTTTGCAAGTATCCTATTCATAGAAAATGAAGTTTTACTGGGTTCAGCAATCCGGATGATCCACCACTGGTCAGCCAATGCAATGATAGTAATGGCTTGTGCGCATTTGTTAAGAGTCTTCATCATGGGCGCTTACAAACCTCCCCGGGAGTTGAACTGGGTTTCCGGTGTGGTTTTATTTACGATGACTCTGCTCTTTGGTTTTACCGGATATTTATTACCCTGGGATCAAAGAGCTTACTGGGCAACCACTGTTGGCACAGAAATTGGCGGCAGTATCCCTGTAGTCGGTGACTTAGTGCTGGTATTTCTCCGCGCTGGATGGAATATTACCAGTCTAACTTTAAGCAGATTTTTTGCGCTTCACATTCTCGTTCTTCCCTTGATTACCGTAACCTTCATGGGTCTGCATTTCATCATGGTTAGAAAACAGGGAATCATGAAACCTCTCTAACAAAACCAGTCAGAACCCCTTTAACCAGACAGCCAGGAGTGAACTTATGTCTGAAAAACAAGAAGAAAACAGCGTACCATTTTATCCAGATCACTTTACTCTGGAAGCAAAGGTTGCCCTGGGATTCGGCATACTCGTTGTGCTAATAGGAGTGCTGGGTTTATTTTTACCGGTCGGTGTAGGGGCTCCCGCCGATCCGATGGACACACCAATTCACGTTAAACCGGAGTGGTATTTCCTCTTCCTCTACCAATTGCTGCGGTTTATCCCCAAAACAATCGGAGCAACTGCCCCGGTTATCGCGATCCTTCTGCTTGCAGTCTGGCCTTTCTTGGATTCAAAACCTGATTCATCAAAAAAAACATCCTGGATCAGACTCTGGTTTTCTGCTGCCGTAATTCTAATTATCATCGCCCTGACTATCTGGGGGGAGGTAAGCTAAATGAGCAATATTACCCGACGTGACTTTATAAACCTGGTGAAGAGAGGTTTTGCTGCCACAGGATTAACTGCACTCCTGGCACCAGTTGTTGCCTTTTTTTATCCCCCCAGCCTGGAAGAAACTCCTTCGGAATCTGTAAGGGTTGGAACAATTGATGATATCCCACCAGGTGAAAGCCTTACGGTTCCATTTGGTAGATACCCGGCACTAGTGATCCACACAGAAGAAGGTCTTAAAGCATATTCAGCAGTCTGCACTCATTTTGCCTGCATCTGCAAATGGAACAGCGAAGAACAAGTAATCTTTTGCCCCTGCCATGAAGGGTATTATGAACCCCTGGGAGGAGAAGTGATTTCCGGTCCTCCCCCTCTACCGCTGGGAAAAATCCCCCTAACCATAACAAACGGAGAAATCTTCATCGGAGGATCCGTATGACAAATACTGACACACGGATTTCAAGACCCTGGTCCAGGGTGGGTGATCTCCTCGTATATGGACTCGGTCAACTTCGCACGATAAAGAAGATCTATCCCGGGATAATGCACTTATTAATTTTTTGGGGAGTAATCATCCAGGTCATTGGTACGGCGATAAAGATCCTGCAGATGGGTTTATTTTTCCCCTTCACCTGGCCGGTATTTTCCCAAAAAGTATACCTGGGTTTCGAACTGATAATGGATCTGGCTGGGGGGGCAATTATCCTGGGTGTGCTAATGGCTATCATCAGGAGATGGATTATCAAGCCACGCTTCATGGAAAACTCATGGGATGATATTTATGCTTTATTTCTGTTAGCGCTGATACCTACTGTTGGTTTTATTACTGAAGGATTCAGGCTGTATTCCCGGCAGCCTGCCTGGTCAAACTGGTCACCAATCGGGAATTTTACTGCCATTATTATCAGGAACTTCCCGCTTTCCTCAGGGACGGCAAATCTGATTCACCCCTATCTGTTCTGGTGTCATGTCGGTTTGGGATTAATTTTTGCCGCCAGTATACCTTTTACGAAACTGCGGCACATGATATTTACCCCAATTCACATCTTTCTGAAATCGGACCGTCTAACAGGAGAACTGGCAGCAATTGAAAATATTATGGAAGCTGAAGTTCTTGGCGCTGGCGCTATTAATGAATTTTCTTCCCTGGATTTACTGTCGTTTGATTCTTGTCTGCAGTGCGGGCGCTGCGAAGAAGTCTGCCCGGCAACAATCAGTGGTATGAGTTACTCTCCCAGATCTCTGCTGCTGATGCTGCGGGAAGATATGGCTGGATCGTTACTCACTCTCGAAAATAACTCCGATAAAAAAATTAACAAGGATTTGTTAAAAGAGGAATTTCTTTGGTCCTGTACAACTTGCGGACACTGTCTAAATGTCTGCCCTGCTTTTATAAGACCCCCTGAGCAAGTGATCGATATCCGCCGCGCACAAGTCTTGATGACGGGTGAAGTCCCGCAGACTGTCGGAGAAACATTAAGAAACTTTGAACGCCAGGGTAATCCCTGGGGGATGCCCGCACCTGACCGAATCTCCTGGGCAGAAGGCATCGATGTCCGCATTTTGTCACCCGGGGATGCTGTTGACGTGCTTTTTTACGTGGGCTGCGCTGGTGCTTATGATGATCGCAATAAAAAAGTTACCAGGTCTTTTGTTGAAATTCTCAATAAACTAAAAGTCGATTACGGCGTTCTTGGCAATGCTGAGATATGCTGCGGGGAAACATCCCGGAGAATGGGAAACGAATATCTTTTCCAGGTAGCAGCAGAAGAGAATATTTCACTTTTTTCTGAATATCAATACAATAAAATTGTTACCCTCTGTCCTCACGGGCTAAATACAATAAAAAACGAATATCCCCGTTTCGGAGGCAGCTTCCAGATCCTTCATGCATCAGAGTTCCTGGCGGAAATTTTCAGGGACCTAAATCTGAATTTAGATAATGGAAAGGATTATGGCAGGCTCACTTTTCATGATTCCTGTTATCTGGGCCGGTACAACAGTATCTATGCGCAGCCGCGAGAGTTGCTCCAGAGTGCCAACCTCACTCCTTTGGAAATGAAGTTAAACAAAGAAAATAGCTTTTGCTGTGGAGGAGGCGGAGGAGCAATGTGGTTGGAAACTGACGCAGATACCAGAATCAATCACCAACGACTCCAGCATGCCCTGGATATCAATGCTGATACAATCACCACAGCCTGTCCCTATTGTCTAATTATGCTTGATGACGCCATCCGTTCCAAAGGCCTAACAGATCAAATCCAGGTCTATGACCTGGTTGAAATACTTAATCAATATCTTGATTAAGCCAAGGGGCTGTCTGAAAAGTCAGCCCCTTTTCAGTTTAATAAAAGAAATTCGAAGA
>CAZHHT010000135.1:0-8174 GCA_964532455.1 uncultured Anaerolineales bacterium | reverse complement strand
ATCAAACAGCAAAGAAAGGGGTTTGCCTTGACGAACGCTTTCTTAGATGTAACATCCTGTCTGAAATTGGTCAAGAGCGAGTGGTATAAGTGTGGTATAAGCGAGTGGTATTAGTTTAACTAGAATAATATAATATTAATAGGACTGGAGATTACTATCCCCTTATAGGATTTTATTCATCTCCAGGAGAAAAGCTTGGAAAAACAGTTGAAGGTTCAGCTTCAGAGCAAGGATCCAAAGCAGCGCGCGCAAGCTATTAAATCCCTGGCTCTCTCCGGTGAAAGTGAGAATATTCAGGTTCTGAAAGAGATTCACGAGAACGACCCTGACCCTCATATCCAGGAATACGCCAGAAAAGCGGCTTTGCATCTCTATACAACACTCAATTCTGCAAAATCCAAAAAGACATCACCCTCGACATCAAAATCATACCGGACTGTTCCAAAAAAAAGGGAGTCCAGTCCCAAGGATTCATCAACTGAATCGGGAAAGAAAAAACCCGCCCGGGTTGATATCCAGGCAGCAGAACGTAAAGTCCAGCGGGCGTTTTCCCTGCACTCGGCGGGACAGACAAAAAAAGCTCTCCAATTTTTTATTCAGGCTATAGAACTCAATCCTGATCTGGATAAAGACCCGTTTGCAGAAAACATAGCTGCGGAGTTGACCGGATTACCCTATGAAGAAGCGTTTCAATCCCTAAAGGACCGAACTGAACAGAAGGAGTTACTGAATTCCGCTCAGGGACGCACAAAGAAACCAGTCCGGAAAATTCGCCCCTTATCATTGATCCTGCTGCTGATCGCCCTGACAGCTTTGGCAGTGGTTTCCTCCAGGTTCTTGAGCAGCGGTATGTTTGATCGCTACCGCGTGCTGATAGCACAAAAGCTAGGAGGATTTAATCAACACCAGGCTGGTGGTAAAAGTTACCATCTAATGAAACCCCTGGGAAGAGCACCTGCAGATGGTTGGCCTGTGGTAGTCGGCTTCCACGGCTATGGAGGACAAGGGGCAGATATGCTGCCGATCGCCAGCATCTTCACCAAGGAAGGTATCGTCTATATTGCTCCCACCTTCGGGGGATATGAACCCTATCCAGGAATTGGTCCTATTGAGCCCATGCGCCAGATCCTGGAGGATGTCAGCAGCCAAATTCCCCTAGATAAAGGGAGGGTGGTGCTGCTCGGTTTTTCCCAGGGAGGAACCTTCGCCTACCGGTTCTCAATATATCATCCCGATTGGGTTTCCGGAGTTGTCACAGCCGGCGCACCGGATCTGGATGCCGGAACTCCAACCCGTGGAAACATACCCTATATCTTTACCTGGGGTGAACTGGACGGGCTCCAGAATATGGTTCTGCCTGCTTCCGTGTATCCGTTGATCAACCAGGGTTACAATGTCCGCTACAAGGTCATCCCTGGAGCTGGACATGAGGTTACTCCCTATGCGATCGACATGGCTCTGGCTTTGGTTGGTCAATGAAGATGAGTTTTCAACCATTATTTCATCTCAATCTGCCACTTTGACTGCGTTTATCCTGGGCGTCTCGATTCACACTTCCTCGTCGATTTCCCTCGGTGTTGTTACCAATTTGCGAATCAGCTAGTTTTCCACGAATTTTCCTCGACGCTGGGGGGCACCAGCGAACTCTCTTCCACTAGAAAACACAAAACTGGTCCCTCTCCAAAAGTATGGGAAAAACTTGGGACACTTCACGTTATTTCGCAGCTCCTTTCAGCGATCTTCATTGATAAATAGTCTCAGTTTTCCTGGTTGCACAACCCGGTTCCAATGCTGTGAAGACAGCTGCCAATTGATCGGATCCGCAAAGGAGAACTTGATAAGGTCATCTCTGTTTTAGTTGTATTGTATTCAGGGGACAATAGATGAGATTAATAAAATCTCTCTTATGCGCTGATACTCTTTTAATATAAGGCACTTACGTAAATGGGACCAATGATAACAATTAGATCCCTGGTTTGAAGAGCTGGATGTACTTGTCGCATGAGGCCTGGGTGTCGATGTTGGTCTGGAAGAACTGGAATTTGAGCTTGGTGGTGAATATGAGCTATTTTGGGCAGACACCGGAGAAAACATTGAAAAAAGAAAATAACCTATCAGGACATAACCGCCCACCGCAGTAAGGATCCAGATTGGAGAAGGATCTTCTGTTCGATTTTCCCTTGGTTTTGTCATTCCCAATGAGGCGATGTAGCGAAAAAGATTGTTAATGAGAATTAATATGTTGGCAAAGAACGAGATCACTCCCCACCAACCAAGCACCATGGTCCTGCCGGTCAAAGTCCAAAAGAAATAATTGATGCAGTTCTTACACAATTTTCCTTCAACTACCCTGGCTTTCCGCACTACAACCATGCCGATGTTTTCATACAGCTTCGTATGTTTCAGCTCCGCAGACTGCCCACAGACCTCACAAACAGGTCCTGAATAACTTGCGGGGCTTGATGTCTTAATGGGAGGGCCGGTTTCGGTGCGGCTAGCAGCAGGCCGGGAAGGAGATGCATCAGATCTGGAAATATTATGCTTGAGGTCATATTCCCTCTTTTTATCGGGGTTGCCCAGAACCTCATAGGCCTTATTGATTTCCTTGGTCTTGTTTTCTGCTTTTTCTTTTTGTTCAGGACTGGAAAATTTATCTGGATGCCAGGCTTGGACCAGAAACCGGTACTGCGCTTTGATCTCTTCCTGGCTGGCAGTTTCGCTTATCTCCAGCATCTCGTAGTAGTTTTTCATGGCAATATATTTCTAATTCTAATTTTTTGTTCCAACGATATTTAGCATTATAAGTATATGCTCCCTTGATTCACGTGTCAAAGCAATAGGGATGACCTTTCGTTTATGTTAACCATTTTTCCCTCCTGATCAGCTTCTTTTGGCCTTCCTAAAATAAATCCCCTTTACATTATCCAACTCGTGCTCGTGGCAATTAGCCACCATTTAGATACATTTTGAGAATAAGGTACCTAAAATAACTGTATATCTGGAGCAAGTACTCACCGAAACAAGCATGTTACACTGAATATTGCATTGTTATCAATTGAATAAGCATGTACGTCGTCAGACCCTTTGGGACAATGTCCTCTTGTATGGCGAATATGTTCTCGATCAAAACCTGGTCCAGACCTGAAAAAGTGTCAACTGAAGCTATCTTTTGCTCCCAATCCCGTACATTTTCGCACGATTCTGCAAGATACCTATTTTTGGCCTCCGTTTTTATACTATCATGGGATGACCAGCTTTCCATTTCCGTCTGAAGCAAAACAGTGTAGAACATGATAATCCGTCATCTTAGTTCAACAAAATGGATAATTACCCACCTTCTTCCATTCGCTCCTCGATGGGTACGTAATCAATGTCAAAGCCGAAATAACGCGGCCCTGCTCCACTCAGGCCGCGCTCAGAGCGGAAGACTTCCGGACCCTTCATGCCGATGACCGCCACACGTTCCCCGGCTTCAATGTAGGTATTGATTTTTCCTTCGCCCGTCTCGATATCGACCACAATCGGTATATCCGGGGAGGTGATTACCGGCTCGTCGTCAAGCCAACCGATATGATTCTCGTTTTTGAACCAGTAACGAAAGGCATGCCCTGCCCATTTGCCGGTCCCCTTGATATGATTTGTGCCGTACATATAGCCGCCGCGATCCTCCCAGTCCTTGTGTTCCACCTCTCCGGTGAAGAGCAGCCACCCCCCTGTGAAGTCTATAATGGCCTCGACCGGGTCGTTCCCCTGTTCGCGCGCGTCGCGAACGGCCCTTCCCAGATCAAGTGAGTATGTCAGCGTATCGCGGATGACAATCTCCTTGGTTTCTTTCCCGGTCAGCAGGGTAGAGGCAATAAAGCAGGTTCCGTAGGCAGCCACGCTCAACATCTTGCCGACACGCTCACACAAATGCGGTCCCTGGGTCTTTTTCACGATGCACACATTGCCCCATTTGTCCACGCTGACGAAGGGATAGCTGTTCTTCTTATTGAGGAAAGTCGCGCCCTGCATCTCTTCCGGTACGGCTCGACCTGAGAGGTCGGCGTCCACCACTGCCAGGCCCATACGTGCCGCAGCCACCAGCGGCTCTGGCGTGTTGCTCCCGCCAAGTTCTGGGGGTACCATCGCGCTCAGTGTTACTCCAGCGTGATCCGCCAATTCCTTGAGCGCTGCTTCCATCTCCTTGCCTGCCATCACGGGTTTCAGGCCCAGTTTCTTGATCTCGTCTTTGGTCTCATCCGATATGGGCGCGGTTGAGCCCATGCTATACACACAAGCTGTCCACGAGTCGTCTGCAATGTCGTCCACATCAATCCACTCGAGCGCCACCCCTTCATCCAATGCTTCAAGCAATACTTTGAGTCCGACATCGGGTATCCCCCCCCCGCCGATACCCATGATGGCGCATCCCCGGACAAAATCTTCGCAATCCTGACGTGTTTTCAATTGTCTGTGAGGCATTATTATTTCTCCTTTTGAATGATTGGGGGCAGGCCAAGAAATCGGGCTAATCTGCGTTCAGCAGGTGACACGCATCCCGGTGGCCCTCACCCACAGAGTAATTCCTGGGTTCTTCTTTGCTGCATATATCCATCACGTAGGGGCAGCGCGTGTGAAAGCGACACCCCGGTGGCGGATTGACCGGGTTGGGCACGACTCCTTCGAGAATGATCCGCTCGCTACCGCTGTCTGGATCGGGAACAAGAGTGGATGATAGCAGTGCCTGGGTATAAGGGTGCTGGGGTGAGTTAAAGATGTCCTCACTTATCGCCATTTCCACAATCTGCCCCAGGTACATGACGGCGATGCGGTCGCTGATGTGTTGGACAACGCCCAGATCATGGGTATTTTTGCATATCCCCCCAAAAAGGTATATTCCAGATTAGAACAATCCTACTTTTGCAGCAATATTTGACTAGAATAGGCAAAGGCGATGTTTCTGTAACACGTATTTCTAAATTCTTTCACGTACCAAACTTGTCAAACCTCTTTTTGACCTAACGAATGTGTTCTCGTTGTTATTCTACCCCGATTTCCATTTCAAATTGAGCAATCGCCCCCAGTTTATAAAATAGTAGACGCCCAGGGGCATTTCTGGTATCAATATTCTGATCAAGCCTCTATAGGTCATTGAGTAATTTGAGAGTGTCAGAAAGAGCTTGTTTAAAACAGGTTTGAGGAGTGGATGCCTATGGCTGAAGAAAAATCCAATAAAGCAGTAACAAAGCGATTAAAAATCCTAAAGACAGATGAAATAGAAGCGGTTTATGGCTTGCCTGTTTTTGATGATGAGGACCGCACATTCTATTTTTCGCTTTCACCACCTGAAAAAGCACTGTTATCCCAATTGCATGGCTATAAATCTTACCTCTATTACATCTTGCAGCTCGGATACTTCAAAGCCCGGCAACAATTCTTTGTTTTGAATATACAGCAGGTGTCAATTGATGCCTACTACGTACAACGCACCTATTTTCCTGACTTTGTCCTTCACGATTTAGACATTAGCAAAGTCACTCGCCTCAAACAGCAGCGTCTTATTCTGGAGCTATTGCATTATCGTTCTTGTGGCAATGAGGAATGGCAGCTACTGCGGAAAAAAGCACAGCAGGTGGCGCGTATCAGCAGTCATCCTATCTACATATTCCGTGAATTAATGGCCTATTTGACAGGGCAACGTCTTGTTGCGCCCGGTTACACTGTTATGCAAGAGATGATCGGAAATGTTTTATAGCGCGAAAAGGAACGCCTGATCGCAATAGCTTCATCTCAATTGACCGCTGACGATGTTGCTGACCTAAACCATTTGTTAGCCAACCCCCACGGGTTATATGAGATTACTCAGCTTAAGCGTGAACCAAGGGATTTTAGCAACAAAGAAATAGCCAAAGAGATCCAGCGCGGCGAACAGATTAAACCCTTATACACTGTGGCCCAAAACATCTTACCTCAGCTGGATATTTCCAATGAAAGCATCAAGTATTACGCTTCAATGATCAATTATTATTCCGTCTTCCAAATGAACCAACTTGAGAAAAACCAAGCGTACATTTACCTACTATGCTTTGTCTATCATCGCTATCAAAGACTTCATGACAACCTGATTAATTGTTTCATTTACCGTGTCAGGCAGCTTCTTGATGAAGCAAAAAGGGTCGCCCAGGAGCGTGTGTACGAGTGTCGTCTGGAGCATAATCTCCAACTGCACAAGGCCGGGCAAGTTCTCAAATTATTTACAGATGACACGATTGCTGCCACGACACCATTTGAAAATGTTCGTGCCAGGGCCTTTGCAATTCTCAAACGGCAAAATTTGGAGCAAGTGGCTGACCACATTCTACAGACTGCCCAGTGGGACGAAATGCTTTTTCAATGGGAGTATATTGACCAGATCTCAAATCGTTTCAAGCTGCGCTTGCGTCCGCTTCTACGGATTCTAGATTTCGAGGCCACGGCCGCCAACAAACCCCTGATAATAGCCCTTCGGTTTCTGAAAACAGCCCTTCAAAAAGAGAAGCCGCTGACACAGTACAAAGTGGGCAAGCTACCCTGTCGATTTATACCTGAAAAAAGCAGTCGTTTTCTATATGCTAAAAACCCCAACGACGAAAAACAGCTCCTGGTGGATCGATATGAATTTCTTGTTTATCGCAGGCTCCGAAACGATCTGCAATCGGGGGATATATTTTGTCAGAATAGTGTTCGTTTTCGCAGTTTTGAAGATGATTTACTAAGTGACGACCAATGGCAGGAAAAGGACGCGCTCATTGCCAAGGCCGGATTGTCGATTCTTACACGAACAGCAGAGGAGCACCTGTCCGGTCTCAGCAGCTTACTAGAGACGCGGCTTAAGCACGTTAATCAACGGATTGTCTCTGGGGAGAATGAACATCTTGAAATCAAACAAAGGGGACGTTGGCGCCTGCCGTATTCACGGGTCAAAGAAGGTATGAATGACCCTTTTTTCGAGTCCTTGTCACAGGTAGATATTCAAGCGGTGTTCCATTTTGTCAATCGTCATTGCCAATTTATGACTGAGTTTACACATGTACTGCATCGTTATGCTGGACGGAAAGCAGATCATCGCATATTGATTGCCTGTATTCTTGCCTGGGGTACTAATATGGGATTGGGGCGTATGGCTCAGATTTCAGATATTGAGTACTCTTCTCTGTCCACTACATCCGACAGTTTTATTCGTCTGGAAACCTTACAGAAAGCGAATGCTTCTATCGCAAATGCAATTGCCCAATTACCCATATTCCAGCAATATCATCTAGAGGACGTCATTCACTCCAGCAGTGATGGGCAGAAATTTGAAACTCTGCTCCATACCATCAATGCTCGATATTCCCCCAAATACTTTGGGGTGATGAAAGGAATTGTGGCTTACACGCTGATCGCTAGTCATATCCCGATTAACGCCAGAATTATTGGTGCCAATGAGCACGAGAGCCACTATGTTTTTGACTTGCTTTACAATAACCTGGCTGACATTCAACCAACCGTACATTCAACAGATACGCATGGTGCCAACGAGGTAAACTTCGGTATTTTGAACTTCTTTGGCTATCAGTTTGCGCCGCGCTATCGAGATATTTACGACAAGGTGAACAAGGCACTTTATGGATTTATGCATCCCAGCCAGTATGATCCGGATTGGTTGCTCCGGCCAATACGGAAAATCAACGAAAAGCTGATTATCGACGAATGGGAAAACATCCAACGGATTGTTGTTTCCCTCGCCTTGAAGACAACTACGCAATCCATCATAATAAGCAAACTCAGCTCTTATGCTCGCAAAAACAGAACCAAACGTACCTTGTGGGAGTATGATAATATCATTCGCAGCCTTTACCTGCTCGACTACATTGACTCAGTATCTCTTCGCCGCAACGTGCAGCAAGCATTGAACCAGGGTGAAAGTTATCATAAGCTTCACAAAGCTGTTTCTTACGCCAATTTTGGAAAATTGCGGTTCAAAACAGAAGGCGAACAGCAGATTTGGAATGATTGTGGTCGTCTCATTGCCAATTGTATAATATTTTATAATGCACTGATCTTATCAAATTTTCTGCGTCGTCAAGCCGAAAAAGGGGACTCCTTGGCAATCGGATCACTTGCATCGGTTTCTCCGGTAGCCTGGCAGCACATCAATTTCTATGGCCGTT
>CAZHHT010000134.1:0-8372 GCA_964532455.1 uncultured Anaerolineales bacterium | reverse complement strand
ATATTTTACAGGCATTTCGTCCTTTATGTAAGTTGCTAGTTATGCAACAGACTCTTAAGCGGCATCTTAATTTACCTGCTTGTTTATCTGGTTGCCAACTTGGGAGCGTTTACGGTTGTAATTGCAATTGAAAACAAGATTGGGTCAAATCAAATTCCAGATTATGCTGGCTTGATAAAAAGGTCACCTCTTATAGCAAGTACCATGGCGGTTTTTCTACTTTCCTTGATTGGTATACCCGGTACTGGCGGATTTATCGGAAAGTTGATGGTCTTCGGTGCAGCAATGAAAATGGAGTATTATTTCCTGGCAGTAATCGCCATTATTAACAGCGTGATCGCCGGTTTTTATTACTTGAACGTAATCCGTTATATGTTCTTCCAACCTCTAGACGAACCTGCTCGAGATAAAATACAGCTGCCGAGATCCCTTTCTGCTGTGATTGTTTTAACCTGTATTTTTACTTTGTTGATGGGCGTATTTGCCCAACCGTTTATCCAATTTGTCCAGGCATCACTTGGATTGGTCGCTTACTGATAGGTCATTCTGTAATTAATAGCATTTTTGTGGACCAACATCGTTTTGTTTCACTCATGGTTGATTAATCTTGCTTGAAGTCAGAGAATGACCCAGAATAAGCGACTTTGGTTGACAGCTTTTTGGCTTGTGTGTAAAATACAGCAGGCGCTGATTTTCCAAGAGGAGTGATAATTGAATAGCAATCAAGAAGAGACCAACCAGAATTCAGATTGGCAGGATAGGGTATGGGTCCTGGCAGTAGCAGGTCAAGCTGGTCTTTATATTGCTATTCCAGTGTTTCTAGGATTGATTGTAGGGTATTTTCTGGACCGGCTATTGGGAACGATAATATTATTTGCAGTCCTCTTGAGTATGGTTGGTTTTGGGTCAGGGGTATTTCTTGTTTATAGATGGGTAAATACAACTGTGAAAAAACGCCTGGCTGAGATGAAAAAGGAAGAATAAACCAGTTATGGAAAAATCTAAAGGTAAAGGCAGCTGCTTGATCAAACTCCTCATTGGACTTGCTGCTTTAGGGCTGGTTGGATACGGTTTTGTCATGCCTGGAAAGGAACTTCCTGCAATCAGCTTGGCGGCCGAGATAATTCCCTGGCATTTGCCAATCCCGGGATTTGAACACGGCATTCCCAATACTCTGCCAACTGCTATTTTTACATCTTTGCTGCTGATCACAATTGCATTTTTCTATCATCGAGCAGCCAAACGGGCGGAAAAAACTGGGAAAGAAAGCCGCTACTTAATTGCAGTAGACGTGCTTTATGAAGGCGTATTTTCTTTTGTTGAGACTACGGTAGGCAAAGACAATGCAGTCTTGTTTTTCCCGATGATAGCGTCATTTTTCTTCTTCATACTTTTTGCCAACTGGTCAGGATTGATTCCAGGCATGGGTTCTATAGGAATTTGGGGAGAGCACAATGGTCAGCTTACTCTGATACCGATCTTTCGCTCCCCAACAGCAGACCTCAGCACAACAATTGGTTTGGCTATCATCACCCAGGTGACTGCCCAATACTATGGATTTAAATTTCAAGGTAGAAAATATCTAAAGAAATTTTTCAATTTTAGCGCAGATCCCGATAGTGGGGCGCTAAAACCTGTTCTGGTATTTTCTAACGGGTTTGCCGGAATCCTTGAACTCATGGGCGAATTTATTAAAGTTCTCTCTTTTGGCTTCCGGTTGTTTGGCAATGTATTCGCCGGGGAAGTGCTGCTGATGGTGATCAGTTTCCTGACCGCCTTCCTGGTTGTTGATGTATTTATGGCCTTAGAATTATTTGTTGGTGCAATTCAAGCACTGATATTTTCAATATTGTCCTTGATTTTCTATCAAATGGCAACACAGCACCATTAATCTATGAATAGGTTTTCTTAAAGGAGAAATTTGCATGTCGTATGAAGCCGTAACTCAAATAGCTGCTGCCCTCGCAATTGGATTAGGCTCCCTTGGTCCTGCTATCGGGATCGGTATGTTGGCTGCCAAAGCCATGGAGGCTGTTGGCCGAAATCCTGCAGCCTCAGGTGATGTACTTACAAATATGATCCTGGCCATTGCATTTGCTGAGGCAATCGCAATTTATGCCCTGGTTGTAGCTCTGGCGATTAAGTTCGTGCCAGTTACACCGCTGTTAGTACATTAAGGAGGATATCGTGGGTGATGCATTGTCAGCTTTGGGGATCAATGGTCCTTTTTTGATATCCCAGATTGTAAATTTTCTGGTTATGTTCGGTCTTATAACCGTACTGATGTGGAAACCTGCCAAAAAACGCCTGGATGAACGCCAAGCTATGCTTCAAAAGCAAGTTGAGGATGCTGAAGCAGCAGCGGAGAAGCTTGATCTAATTAGTCAAGAACGGGAAAAAGTTCTTGCTGAAGCTAAAAAAGAAGGGGACAAGATTGTCGCCCAAGCTTATGAACGGGTTGAAGCTATCAAAAGTGACGCCTACGAGGAAGCAAAAAAGATCATTCAAAAAGCTAAGGTCGAGGCCAAAGAAGAGGAAATGGTACTGTTAAAGGGTGTCCGCGATAAGGTTGCGGTTCTGGCAATTGCAGCAACTCAAAAGCTTCTGGGTATTTCATTGGATGAATCCCGACAGCGGGCGTTAATTGATGAGTTCTTTTCCAGCGTTAAAGATGGGAAAGTTGTTGTGCTCGAAGGAGAGGATGTTCAAGGCAAGTCTGCAGTTGTCACCAGCGCCCTTCCATTGGAAGACAAAGAAAAAACAATCATAAAGAAGGACATTCTCAAACGGACGTCAGGAAATACTGAAGTTGTTTTTGATGTTAATCCCGATATTTTGGGCGGATTGTCCATTCGGATAGGCGATAAAGTGTTTGATCACTCCGTCTCGTCACAGCTTGCAGGACTGCGTTCCCGATTCTTGTAAACGGGGAGTGATTAATCTGGAGTAAAATAAAAACGCCCAGCATCTTGCTTCGGGCGTTTTTGTACATACAGAAATAGTAAGGAGAAATTTTAGTGGGCTCGGATCAAAACCATGAGTTAACTGAAATCTTTAAGGAGATTCGGGTCATCAATATTATCCCTGATAAAAAAATCAACCTGACGGGAATAAGCATAGATTCCAGAAAGGTGAAGAAGGACAATCTCTATCTGGCAATCCCAGGGACGAGAGTTGATGGTCATGCTTATATTGAGGCTGCAGTTGAGAATGGCGCTGCCGCCGTGGCAGGTTCTGACCCTTACCGGCGTTACCAGAATCTACCGGTTCCATATCTGCAAATCGAAAATTCAAGAGAAGGCTTGGCACAACTAACAGCTGCCTGGTATGGGTATCCTGCCCGGAAGCTGATCGTAATTGGTGTTACTGGCACTGATGGTAAAACCACCACGGTGAACTTGATTCGTCAAATTCTATTGTCGGCAGGATTTCAGACAGGGTTGATTTCCACAGTAAATGCCGTGATTGGAGATCAAACGCTGGACACAGGATTTCACGTCACTACACCGGAAGCGATCGATGTCCAGCGCTACCTGGCGAGGATGGTGAAGTCAGGCATCACCCACGTGGTACTCGAAGCCACCTCTCATGGCCTGGCGCAAAAAAGAGTTGCTGCCTGTGAGTTCGACATGGGTGTGGTAACCAATATCACTCATGAACACCTTGATTTCCATGGTGATTACCAGGGATATCTGGATGCCAAAGCTGAGCTTTTTCGACTGATCTCAGTTTCTAAAAAGAAATCCGCCCCATGCACAAAGTTGGCTGTTCTGAATAAAGACGATGGCTCTTACCCTTCGTTGAAGAAGGTTGTAGATAAAACCGGGGTTAAAATGATTGACTATGGAATTATCAACGCTGCGGATTATCAGGCGAAAAATATACAACCTGATTCAGCTGGATTGAGTTTTACAGTAGAAAGAGCCAGCCAAAAGATAGATTTCCAAACTTCACTAATGGGTGATTATAATGTCTCAAACTGTCTGGCTGCTTTGACATTGTGCATTGAAGGACTCGGTATTGATTGGCAGAATGCTGTTGAGGGAATAAAAAATATGCCTGGAATACCCGGCAGGATGGAGTATCTTAATCTGGGACAAAATTTTTTCGCTATCGTTGATTTTGCCCATACTCCTAATGCCCTGAAAAGAGTATTAACTGCAGCCCGGGAAATAACCTCAAATCTAATAATCGTTGTCTTTGGATCTGCCGGGTTGCGGGATAAAGGAAAAAGACGATTGATGGCGGAGGTATCAGCTGAGTTGGCAGATTTAACTATTTTAACTGCCGAGGATCCCAGAACTGAATCCCTGGAGGGAATCTTACAGGAAATGGCAGATGGTGTGATCTCGAAGGGGGGAATTGAAGAGCAGGATTTTTGGCGTGTTCCGGATCGGGGAAAAGCCATCCGGTTTGCTTTGAGACTTGCCAAACCAGAAGATGTAGTCATGGTCTGCGGAAAAGGTCATGAACAGTCAATGTGTTTTGGAGAAACCGAATATCCCTGGGATGATAGAACTGCGATGTTATCTGCTCTCGCGGAGTATCTGGAAATGGATGGTCCGGATATGCCCTATTTGCCAACACAGAATCAGTAATGATTCGTTTGTAGGGGGAATCTTATCTATAGACAAAATTACTATTGACAATTTACTGTTAGTTGGTAAGCTATAGCCATACAGCTTGTATTCAGAGCGTAGGGGAGGTAAATATGCCTGGTTTCCGGAGAGGAATAACCCGCCCCTGTCATCAACGACAGAGAAGGGGGATGCGGTTAATTCTACGTCCCAGCTTGCTGTTATTGCTTGCGGAGGAGGAATCTCATGGGTACGAGTTATTTGACCAGTTGTCAGTTTTCGGATTTGACCTTCAACGACTGGATTCGAGCATTGTTTACCGGGATCTGCGTGAAATGGAAGAATTAGGTTTGATTGATTCTTACTGGGACGATGATAGTAAAGGACCGAAGCGCCGTGTGTATAGAATTCTTGATGAGGGATCAATATGTTTGGCGGAATGGATGAATGTTTTGGACATCATTCAAGAACAGATGATTCAGCTTATTAAAAGATACAAAACAAATCTAGTGTAGAAGGAGGGTATTCAATTATGGCAGAGGAAAATCAAAGTGGGAATTTAGGGCAGGGAAGAGGATTTGGCCGCGGGCGGGGACGGGGGCAGGGGGGAGGACGCCGATCCGGAGGAATGGGGGCTGGAGGTTATTGTGTATGTCCCTCTTGCGGGCATAAAGAGGCGCATCAGGCAGGAGAACCTTGTTTTGAAAAAAAATGCCCTGAATGCAATACTGATATGGTGCGAGAATAGTTTAAGTTCTGATAAAATAACCATTTAGGTCTTGGACGAAGTTTCAGAAATAAAATTTGATCCCAGGATTTTCCATTTGTTGAAATTCGAGGGGATGATTCCTGACTCAGATCTACCGGATGGTTGATGACTTAATTTACAACAAGGATAATCGATGATAATTGCTATATCTTCATCAGATGGAAATTTTAATACTGAGTTTAGTCCCCGATTTGGGAGGTGTAATTACTTCATAATTGTAGAGACGGATACACGTGAATGGGAATCGAAGCCCAATCCCGCCGCGAACGCCCGCGGAGGTGCTGGACCGCAGGCAGTTCAATTTCTCTCAGGTGCTGGCGCCGAAGCTGCTATTACAGGGCGGTATGGGCCGAATGCTTATACAACTCTTAAAGCAGCGGGCATTCGTGCCTACGTCGCTGATGCTGGAACCCCTGAGGAGCTGCTTGACCGATTCTTAACTGGAACATTGGAAGAAATCAATGGCGCAACTGGTAGGGAATTGCATCATTAAGAGAGACAGGTTATGAAAATCGCCATCGCCAGCGGGAAAGGAGGAACGGGTAAAACAACAATAGCAACCGCTTTTGCCCAGGTGCTTTCGAGAGCGGATTATTCGGTTTACCTTCTGGATTGTGATGTTGAAGCGCCTAATTCCCATATCTTCATCCAGCCTGAACTTGACCAATTCGAAGAAGTAAATATGTTAATACCCAGTGTGGATGATGAAATCTGCACAGGCTGCGGTAAGTGTGCAGAAGTCTGTCAATTTCATGCTATTGTGGTTATCGGTGGGCAGACCCTGGTTTTCCCTGAGATGTGTCATGGTTGTGGGAGCTGTACATTGATCTGTCCAGAGGAAGCCATCACTGAGATTCCTAATAACTTAGGAGTCTTAGAGGGCGGTCTTTCACGGGAAGGGATCCGATTCTCTCATGGAATATTAAATATTGGGGAACCCATGGCCGTTCCCGTGATCTCGAAACTTAAGAAGTGGCAGGATCTCAGGGATGCGGAAATTGTCCTGATAGATTCTCCACCCGGAGCATCGTGCCCGGTGGTTGAGTCTCTACGGGGGACAGATTATATTATCCTGGTTACTGAACCAACTCCTTTTGGATTACATGATTTACGACAGGCTTACCAGGTTACTCAAGAGCTTGGTATCCCTGCTGGTGTCATTATCAATCGTGCTGGTATAGGAGACACAGGAGTAGAGCAATATTGTGAGGAGGTGGGATTACAGATCTTAATGCAAATCCCGCTGGAGCGTGAAATAGGCCAAGGCATTGCTCAAGGAAAATCACTCCTTGAGATAAAACCTGAATACGAAAATCGTTTTCTGCAACTGCATCTCCAGATTATTGAAGCTTTATCGTTTGTGGAAAGTTCATGAAACAATTAGTTATCCTTAGTGGAAAAGGTGGAACTGGAAAGACAAGTGTAGCTGCAGCGTTTGCGCATCTGCTGTCTTTGAAAAACACCCCATTTAAAACCGTTTTTGCAGATGCGGATGTAGATGCCTCGAATCTGGAGCTTGTCCTTTCACCTTCTGTTATTAGTAAGGAGGAATTTTGGGGAGGATCAATTGCGGAAATTGACCCTGATGATTGCACTGCTTGCGGTATTTGTGCGGAGGTGTGCAGGTTTGATGCGGTGATTGTCAAGGAAGGTGTTTATTCAGTGGATCCCATTGCTTGTGATGGCTGTGCGGCTTGTGTTTATCAATGCCCCACTGAAACGATCAAGATGATAGATCAAATTGCAGGGGAGTGGTATCAATCGGATAGTCTCTACGGACCTCTATTCCATGCAAATTTAATACCTGCCCAGGAAAACTCTGGCAAACTTGTCACGTTAGTTAAACAACAGGCACGGCTTCTAGCTCTTGATGAAGCGTATGACCTGGTTCTTGTAGATGGCCCTCCTGGTATTGGATGTCCGGTCATCTCAGCGGCTTCAGGGGCTGATCTGGCGCTTATTGTAGCTGAACCGACGGCTTCTGGTGTGCATGATATGCACCGGGTTCTTAAGACAACAGCGCATTTTGATATCGAGTCGCTGGTTTGTATCAATAAAGCGGATATTTATCCTGAGGGTACGGAGGCTATTGAGGAATTTTGCCAGAACGAAGGGATCCGCGTGGTTGGAAAAATACCATTTGATTTAGCAGTGACAGAAGCAATGGTCCAGGGAAAACCCGTGACCGCATATAAAGCAGATTCTCCAGCCAGTCTGGCGATTCGCGATCTCTGGAAAGAAGTAAAGGATGTGATACAGGATATTGAAAAATGACCGAGAATACTGAGAGATTGGAAAGATTAATTTTTGCTCGTTTACGCCTGGTCATTGATCCGGAGACCCGGGCTGATGTGATTCGTATGCGGTTAGTCGAGAATCTAACCGTTAATGAGGAAGGTCATGTAAAATATACTTTCCGGCCGTCCTCCCCGGTTTGCCCAATTGCGGTATCATTAGCGCAACAAATTAAAATAGCTGTCTCGCAAGTGCCGGGTGTACATTCTCAGGATATAAAGGTTGAAAATTATGTTGGGGCAGAACAATTAACTATGTTAATCAACCGGTAAGATCACCGGTGCCGGAACGGTCAGAAGAAAAGGAGCCTTTCAGGTAAGATGAATATTAACTTAATCAGGGAGACACAAATTCATGCGTATAGCAATTTCAGCAGAGAGTAACAATGGGTTAGACAGCATCGTAGGGCAGCATTTTGGCCGTTGTCCTTTTTTTGCCTTGGTTGAGGTAGATCAAGACCAAATTCAATCTGTTTCGATGATTGAAAATCCCTTTTATGCTGGCCACCAAGTTGGACAGGTCCCGGGTTTTATCCATGAGAAGGGTACGGATGTAATGCTCAGCGGAGGGATGGGAGGAAGGGCGATTCAATTCTTCACTCAATTTGGAATGGGTACCGCGACCGGGGCTAGAGGGACTGTAAAGGAAGCAGTAACTGAGTATTTAGCAGGTAACTTAAGCGGAACTGCTCCCTGTGCAGAAAGTATCGAACACGGACATGGTCATTAATT
>CAZHHT010000133.1:0-8469 GCA_964532455.1 uncultured Anaerolineales bacterium | reverse complement strand
ATACCAAACATCGCCACGCCAGCTTTGGACGCTGTATAATGACAATGACCAGCGGCTGGATTTATACCTTCGATTGAACCAATGCTTACAATGGCACCGCCACTCCCCGCTTTTATCATCTGCTTCACAGCCGCTTGAGTTATCAGAAACACTGATGTCAAATTCACATCCATTGTTTCTTGCCACTCGGTTAGCGACATATCAATCAGTTTGGCCTGCGGGTAAATTCCTGCATTGTTGATGAGAACATCAACGTTCCCCATTTCCTTTGCGGTCTTCTCAAATAGCGATTCGATTTGTTCTTGATCCGCAACATCAACTTTGACAGATAAAGCTTTTCTCCCCATCGCTTCAATGTCATTTATTACATGTTCTGCTTCTTCCTTGTGCGTGCGGTAAGTCAGAACAATATTCGCCCCGGCTTCGGCAAAGCGCCTAGCTATTCCAGCACCAATACCTTTGCTTCCACCAGTCACAAGCACATGTTTTCCAGAAAAATCTAGCAGTTTATTTGGTGGAGTGAGCATAGTATATTCCTTTTGTGTTTTGGGGTCAGGCACACCTTATTTTGGTAGGACGGGAATGAATTCTAACTGACATGAATCCAGGGTGATTGGAATGGGGTGTGTGACTCGTGATACGTCACACGTGTGACTAAATCGTAGCATATTTTAACATTTTGTCAATAGGGGGAGACAAAAGTTTAAAGGAATAAGGCGGTAATCCTTGGGAGTTCTTAATAAATTCCAGGAACATTCCAAAAGATCCCGACCTTTTCAACCACGACCGATCCAGTTGTCGTCCAGAATTAACCAGCCCCGAATGGATTGTTGGTGTCTGCCGCGGAATTTTCCATGATCTCCAGCCGTGGAGTGTTCCTTACCGCAGGAAAAATGATGAGGGACTAACATGCTCCAAGAAATGAAGGGGCTCTTTTTTGTTTTAAGGGTAAATAAATTTGTCTTAGATTAAGGATTTTCTAGAGCTTGGTGCAAATTTGGAGGCTACCCGCAATATCCGGGAAATAAATGAAGTCTCTATTTGGACAGTAATAGATTGGTACGGTGAAGATCCTCAAGGACCGAATGGCGTTATTCAGGACACAATGAATTTCTATATCAAGCACCTGGGGAAAAACACACCAGTCAACGGAATCACATATAACAAGGTAATTACAGGAATTTCCGAATTAGTGGCGGACTCGGTTGAAAAGATAGATGGGTTTTGGATAAAAGGTGTCATGACTATATTGAAATATCGATTCAGAATGTATAATTGATCCCACGTTTAGGAATAAATCTCCTTGAGATCGCTGAAATTGTGCTTACCTATGATTTCAGTAGTTCAATAGTGGTAGCCTTTCAGGAGCTGGGAGAAAGATGACGCAAGGGCAACGTGTCTATTAAGGGAGGAGTCTCGGTTGTTGTTGGTATCAAATTGATAATAATGTGAGCAACCCAACTGTTATCTAATATCCCCATCCAAATCATAGAACTTTGACGGCAAAAATCGTCGCATCCCCAAGTGTATCCAGCGAAAGGTTTTTCGGTTCATTGGGAATTCATCAGGATGGTAAGTGGACCTCGATGAGCTGGCCATTGAGAAGATGGCTTACCTCCACAGTGATCACGCGGGTGAGAGCATCCTCTGTGAAACACATCTTATGAGCCTGGTGGATGAGCTTGACGATTTCTTCAACCTCTTCGTCGCTGTCTAAGGATAACTGAATGGAGAAACCTTCGCATATATTATCTTGTGTCCCCTGAAGCACTGAGCCCTCTTCGCGAAATCGTGCAGACACCCTCACGCTCTCATTTAGAAAAGTTAGCTTCTTCTTGGCCGCGACCTGCGACACCTGGGAAAGCAGTCAAAGTGCCACGCCGGCGACAAAGTAAGTCAAGGGTGAAGGCGCCGTGCCTTCCCCTCCTGGCATGTAAGATCCCTCATCACTGACAAATGAGAAGCGTTCTGCACCCCGCTGGCCAGCAATTACATGCTTCCTCCACTTCTCGATTGTGGTTGCTTTAGCAAAGACCTCGATTTGGCGATGGTGCTTGGCATCCATTGTATCCTCCTTCTCACTCATAGTCACGCGGTCACCTTGTCGACCCTTTCTTCCCAACTAAAGCCTATCTGAGTGGAGTGCGTAAGCTCATGACGAGGATTGATAATGCGGTAACGCCGCCTAACGTATGAGCTCACTCGTCATTGGGCTTGATTATTTAAGTTAACGAATAAGAACCAGCATAACCTGCCCCCAGTATTTGTACTACTCTCTATGTTAGCGCAGGTTGATAAAATTGGGTAGAAGGAACCTTGATTGTCTCAGGAATAGATTGATGGTAAACCAACGAGCCGAATTTTGCAGAAGACCTTATTCAACAATCCGCAATTCATCTTTGGATTTTTCATTCCTATACTATAAATTCCTGGCTTATCGGTTGCGAACACACAGACGAGCCCTCAATTGCATATACGTCTGCATGAACAGACATAGAGAATTTCTCCCCACTATGTATACACAATAGACAAGAATTTACTCTATGGACAGGATGGACAATTTCCCCTTTGAATAAGAGTTAATGGCTCTATAATAACAAAAACAGAGTGTAAATATTTTGGTTGAACAGAGTAGGGGGATACCGCGGATTCATTTAATATCGAGTCGCCAATCCGTTTGAAATAATTGTTGTTTCTGGTGCAACTGTGGTGCAAATAGCGTGGAAAGGATGGAAATTATGGACTTAATGGACAGATTGTTGTCAACTCCATAGAGAGGATGTACATAGTTTTCCCCCAGATACAGGATGGACAATCCTCCCGCGCAATTCGAAGTCAGACGCTCTATCCATTGAGCTACGGGTGCGTGATTTAACTAATTATACCGCAGGGGTAATATTAGTCAAATTTAGAGGGCTTTTTCCTTGAAATTATAGAAAAAGGCTATATTTGACACAAGACCAAAGCTTCGAAATAATTTCTCCTGGTGCAATCTCGGTGCAACCAGCAATAGGTTTGATTGGAATAGATGGCAATATAGCGAAAAATCGCTTAGATTTGCCCTCTGGATGGGGGAAAACAGGGGTGTTTTTATGCGGGCGTCTGATTATAGATCAGATGTTCATATTGGGCGTTTGATAAACAGTCAGGAGAGTTGTTAGGCCACTGACAAAATATCAGGTATTTCAGACGTTAGCCGGAATTATCGATTTTAATTCCTTTGTCCTGGCACCAGAGTTCAAGACAGCCTTTTTCCTCTTTAGCCTCGAAGTCATACCATTGCTGGAGCAGCTCCAGCGAGTTGAGGAAAGATTTATATCTTTGATAAGCACCAGGTCGTTGAAAGAAGCCCCGAACTAGAGCATATTCTTGAGGAATGTAAATATCTACAAATTTAAAAACTAGCCTCTGACCTAAATCAAGATCGTTTTTGTGGGGAATGGATAGAGCTGTATCCCAGTTTATATCGTCACCGGTTATCTCATCAATTCCAGCAAACTCAGAACGATAATAAATTTTACCTGTTTGAGTATCCAATACAGCTTCATGTATTCCATAACTGGCAGAACTGACAAAATCAAAAGCAAATTGGATATCATCAAATTTGATCATAGTTTATTTTGTTAACGTTTATACACGTCTGCCAATCCTATTCTAATTAAGTTTGAACGCCCGTTCTTCTGTGTTTGTAAAGAGCGTCTTAAGCAGCAGGATTTATTCATCAGAATGGCATACGCCTAGTCTTACGAGAATTTGAAATTACTAAACATTGAGAACGACATGGTACCAAAATGTTCCGGCTCAAGTAGATGTAGAAACGGGAGAAGAATAGTTTTACACCTAAGACTGTTGAACGTCTGCATTAAATATTTTTGAGCATATAAACCGGTTAGAACAACTAAAACACCAGTCTATAATTTTGCGTAAATGGCAATTGGAGCTTACGGTTCCACTATTTCGTATCCAATAGTTTTGTAACCCCGACGGCGTTTTTTATACATTCTTGCTAAGACTGGTACTTCCCAATCCACATAATCATAAATATGAACTTCTCTTTTCATGTAATGCTGCCTGTGCAAACGCCCTGCATATTGGGTTAGAGTTCCTCGCCAAGATATTGGAAGAGTGAGGAATAACGTGTCCAGACGCGCATCGTCAAACCCTTCTCCTAAATACCGTCCTGTAGATAAAATAACCCTCTCTTCATCATCGGGAATGCTGGCTAATCTCTCTTTAAGTAAACGGATCTGTTTCGCTCCCATTCCTCCTTTCAATACAATTACATTCTTGATTTTAGGAGAAAGTTGATCAGCCAGATAGGTCAGGTGTTGTCGGCGTTCAGTTAACACAACTGGGGATCGATTTTCTTTTATGGCTTGCAGCACATCGTTGATGATCATAGCATTTCTCTTATCGTCATTCATTAACGCAGAATAAATCTTATGAATAGGAAGCCTTTCATTTTCCTGGACGGCTTGGGTGAGGGTGAAACCAGTCTTGCGCACAATTGTCTTGTGGCTGAAGGGTCTCCTTTGTGCTTGTTTGCGATCATCTACCCGGTATCGAACTGATCCACACTGCATGAAAATGATAGGATGATGACCATCTTTTCGTGTTACTGTAGCTGATAAGCCAGTTATATATTTTCCCTTACACTGACGGACCACGCTCTCAAAGCTCCAGGCTGAAATATGGTGGCACTCGTCCACAATCAGGTATCCATAATCACCGACAATGTCATCAACAACATTATTCCGCCATAGGCTCTGAATTGTAGCTACATCAATTGCTCCTGTTGGTTTACGTTTCCCACCTCCAATTTGCCCGATTTGAGGTGCAGGTAAGTCAAGAAAATTGGAAAGTTGGGCGATCCATTGATGTAATAACTGTCTGCGGTGGACTAAAACCAGGGTGTTTGTTTTGCGTTTTGCAATCATATAGGCAGCTATCACTGTTTTTCCGAAACCAGCTGGTGCCGAGAGCACACCTGTATCTTCTTTTAACATCTTTTCGGCGGCGATTTCTTGCTCTTGTCGGAGTGTTCCCAGAAACTCAATTTCGATTGAGTTCCCCGGAAACCGCTCATCAACTATTTTTGGGTTTATCTTATGGAGCTCAAGCAGCTCAATAAGATCTTCTTGACATCCTCTTGGTAGTCCAATGTGGTTTGGAAAATCCTCACAGCAGTTGATTAAACGAGGTTTGTTGAATGTTGAAAGACGCATAGCTTGAGCTTTGTAAAATTCCGGATTCTGAAACGCCGCCAAGCGAATAAGTTTGTTTTTCAGTGGAGGTGTAATTTCATCTTTGTTAATGTAGATCTGGTTACCAAGGACAATTGATATTGAATCGGGTAATGGTGTTTTGATAGGTTTTGCTTTCTGTTGTTTTGAAGGTGGGATAATCCAGGGCTCATCATTGTCTTCAGCTGCGATCGTAGGCAATATTCCTAATAGGTTTCCGTGCCGTGAAGCTTCACCGATGATTGATTCGACTTCGTCTCTGGTCATCCGGCGAACTGATGAAAGAAATTTCCATTGATCTGGATAGGGCTGAAAGTTATTATCTATGAAAACGCTGTTGTTTATCTCCCGCGGTTTATTTTGCAAGGGAAGGGCGATCAGGTTGCCGTAGCCCCCTTTGGGCATCGTGTCCTGACTTGGAAAAAACCGATCATAAGAGTCAAGGCCTATCTCGGGACGGTATTCCATGGTTCGGGTAAGGAGATATGAACCTAAACTGCGGGCTAACCCAGCGGGGACAGGTTCTTGAAAGAAGATCCAGACATGCCCTCCATTACCCGATCGAGACCGTTCAAGAATGGATGGCACATTATGAGACTGGCAGGTTTCAAGAAACGCGGAAACATCATCCATCCAGGTATCCTTATCGAAATCAGTAGCGAGAAACCAGCAAGTTTCATCTTTCAGCATAGGATAAACACCGATTGTGAAATCCTTCCTGGAAGCTGCCGACGGATCTATGCCCATAAGATGATTTCGGATCACTTCATCAGTGACAGGATAATAATTCTGATCATCGCAATCCCGGCACTTTACCTTGGGCTTCTTGCATATCCCACTGACCCACTCATTCTGACAGGCCGGCTGGTATCCGCTCCGGCCCGTCTTTGCGCTTTCGAATCTTCTTGGATAAACATCTTCTCTTCCCTTGAACAGTGTGCGGAAGAGAGTTATCTTTGCATCCTGCGATGAATCATTTGTCAGTGAAACCCTCTTGAAAGATAACGACAATTGGGAAGGGGGGTGATCAATTTGGGATCTTTCATTGCGCAAGTCTTGAAGCTGGTTTATCACCTTTGCTCGTTTGTTGTTTAACCTGGCCAAATTATCTTCAGCTTTTGTTATTAACTGATCTATTTGCGATTTGCTTCTCATAATTCTCTCTAAGAATAGGGATAGCCTGGCATGGGAATGACCGTATAGATGCCGGTTGCATGTATGCGAATGAACTCATTTCCGCAGGTGATAAGGGGATAAAAAACGATAAAAGGGCTGGGATTTAAGATGGCTGCGTTTGCAATCTGCATCCGATGCCCTCAATTGTTTTAGAGATTTTGTATTTGATCCAGGTGTTTCCAACTGAGGAATGTGCCGAAGCTGGTTTGAAGTGTCTTTTCTCCTCCATAAACGACATAGCCGTAATCTTCGGGCATCTTTGCAAGGGCGCGCCAGTACTTGAGATTAGAGAAATAACTGTTATTTATTGTTTTACTTGATTTGATTTCAATGGGCAGGGCTTTATCGCCATCTATAAAGAGACAGTCAATTTCCTTACCCTGGCTGTCTTTCCAAAAATAGGCCTGGGGACGTTCGCCGCGATGCATACTGGTTTTTATGAATTCGTTAATAACTAGATTCTCAAAAAGCGCACCTTTCAAATAGTGCGAACCGACTTGGTCTTCATCACGGATACCGAGCAATGAGCAGGCAACACCAGTGTCGTAAAAATAGAGTTTTGGCGATTTAACCAAGCGTTTATTGAAATTCTCGTGGAAGGGCTGCAAACGGTAGACAATATAGGAGCTTTCTAGAATGGAGAGCCAGGATTTGGCAGTGTTGGGACTGATACCTGCGTCGCTGGCAAGACCGGTATAGTTGAGTAATTGCCCGGTGCGTCCGGCGCAAAGCTGGATAAAGCGGATGAAGGAGTTAATATCCCCAATATTCTTCATCAGGCGGACATCTTTTTCGACATATGTCTGGATATAGGAGGGGTAGAAGTCGGTAGGAGAGAGGTTGCGGTCATAGATGCGCGGGTATAGTCCTTTGAAAACCAGGCTTTCATAGTGTTCTAACGCGAATACCTTGGAGGGTAATTCTGAGATGGAAAAGGGCAGCAGGTGTAGGACTGCTGTGCGCCCTGCCAGAGTCTGGCTGATTTTTTCCATGAGGAGGAAGTTGGAGGAGCCAGTTAGGATGAATTGGATTTCCGAACCTCCATCCACAAGGCTTTGGATGTAAGAGAAGAGTTCGGGAGTGTGTTGAACCTCATCCAGGATAGCGCCTGCGGGATAGTTGGCAAGGAAACCGCGGGGATCTGTGAGAGCGATCTGACGGATATCGGGTTCTTCTAAGGAGACATAGGGCAAGTCGGGAAAGGCGGCTTTGACAAGGGTGGTCTTGCCCGATTGACGTGGTCCAGTCAGGGTGACGACTTGAAATTTTTGAGCAAGAGATAGGATTTTTTTTGTGAGGGTTCTTTTGATCATAGAAAACTCTTTTCCTGGAGCATGGAGGTGCTAACTGAAAGTATATTATCACAGAATATGCAATTATGCAATTGGAATGCGGATATGCAAAGAAATACGAAGGCGAAATACATGTTTTGTTCTTGGGTAATATGTTTGATTGAGCGTAAAATGAATGTATGACAAGGAGATTATAAATAAAGATCGTATTCCCTGTCCAGGTGTAGTGGGACCGTTGCGGAGGTGGGTACCGAGCAAATAATTGTCATTAAGCAGAGAAAAAATATGATACGACGAGCTGTTTTGATGTCAGGGTTTATTTTCGAACTAATTCTCTCATTACTGTTACCAGAGATATAGGACAATAATCCCAGCAATCGACACCAACATAGTTTGTTATCTAATGGAGGCAAATTTCTGTGGGAATGTCCGCAGAGGTGCCAGCTGCCGTAATGAGACAGGTCCCAGACCCGCAGCGAATAATGGCACAATACGATCAATTGAAATTGATCGGTATCTGGCAGGGACACTTTTATTGTCTGCAGTGGGGGGGGGATTGTGACTTGATGCCTGGGACCTGAGTATTAAGTACCCTTTTTGAGCCGCCTTTTATAATATTCGCCGGGGATGACCTGGATCTTACCGTTGAGACGTTGGAAACAATTCCTGACCATTATTTTCCCGACAAGGGTGAAATCACCTAGGTGACAATCAATATAGTTTGGACCAACAACTTGATTCCAGTTTTCGATCAATCG
>CAZHHT010000132.1:0-8601 GCA_964532455.1 uncultured Anaerolineales bacterium | reverse complement strand
AGTGGACCGGACCTGTAAGGCTGTCACCCTTGACAAAACCACCATCATAGAAGGCAGAGCAGTTGGTTCAAAATAGGAGTGCACTAACATGGCTAATACTATCGACTGGGTGGAAATACGCATTGGCGATATCGAGAGAGCCGAACACTTCTACATGGAATTATTCGGCTGGGAAACGATTGCAAGAGAAGCTACAGAGGGGCAGGAGTATTGGATCTTTGATACTGGTGAGGAACCCCGTGTTGAGAATCTCCGAAGAGTGGGCATGTGGGCTCGCCCGACAGGCGAAAAGTTAGGTGCCATCGTCTACATTGTTGTTGATGATATTGATGCAGTTCTTACGAAAGTGTCATCGCTTGGCGGAAATATCATATCGCAAAAAGTTGCCCAGGGCTCATCTTACAGGGCAGTATTTGCGGATCCGGACGGTAACCATCTTGGACTATGGCAAGAGGTCGACATAAGCTGAAAGCGCTCTTCCTAACAATTCACTGGAAAGGACCGGGGATGCTGCGCGATTTGGAAACAAAGTTATCTGATGTGAGTGGATAGAAAAGATGGCGGTCGGGAATGCCTCGTTCGCTCAGATCGAGGCTGTTAGCTGCTTACCTGGCGAAATTCTTTGGCTAGAATGAAAAAACAAGTACAGATTTTGTTGAAAGAAGTAAGAAAATGGGCTGAAAGCAAGCCTGAAATTCTTGGCGTCGCACTTGTGGGCTCGTGGGCACGCGATGAAGCCAGATTAGATTCTGATGTTGATTTCGTCTTGCTTGCGTCTGCACCACGGGATTTTATCAATAAACCAGAGTGGATAAAAGAGTTTGGATTAGTAAATTCGTACATAGTCGAAGATTGGGGGTTGGTAACTTCACTGCGGGTTTATTACAAAAATGGTTTGGAAGTTGAATATGGGTTAACTTCACCTGAGTGGATCAGCGAGCCGATTGACGAGGGAACTCGTCAGGTGATTATTGATGGAATAAAAATATTGTTGGATAAAGCGGGACTATTAGCCCAAGCGTTGAGAGATGTTACAGATATGTAAATGAAATACTATTTCGCGATATACCGTAAGTTCAAGGTTATTAAATTGAAGGTTTATGGAAAATAATATCACTGCAATTATGAGCTGCAGCTAACCACCGCTCCCCTTCGGTCCTTCCTTCGGTCGCAGGACAGATGAGGGGGTGATTGGGAGAGAGTGATAATTGTGGAAACTGATTATTGATTACCGGAGGCCGGTGGCAGGTGACCCTACAGGATGCTTCACGAAGCTCATTATTAATATTCTATTATTGAGTAATAAGAACAATGAATGTAACTGTCAGACCCCTCGCGGCAATGTCATTCCTTCGGCTGCACTCAGAATGAAAGATCCGAGCAGGTACCATTAAATTCACATAATAGTTGTGAAAAATAAAAAAATAAGGAAGAAAATGCAAGAATTAATTACTGAAAGAGATAAATTACTCGATGAAAAAGGAATGCTTAAAAACACGGGGTGGTTAAAAGATTTATTGCTTGATTACAACCGAAAAGATATTCGAGCATCAAAATTTAAAATTAAAGAATGGGATTATTATTGCATATTAACGGAGACTCAAGGCGCTGCTTTTACAATCGCTGATAATAGTTATTTGGGGTTTATTGCCGCTACTATTTTTGACTTTGACAAAGCTGAAGAAATTTCAAATTCTATAATACTTCCGTTCCCAAGGGGCTCATTAAATATGCCCCCAACTTCAAAAAAAGGAGATATTATTTTTAAAAACAAAAACATCTCCCTCAAATATATCCGCGAAAAAGAATCAAGGACTATTGAAATAGATTACTTTGATTTTTATAATAATGAAAATCTGACTGGCACAATAGTATTGCAACAGCCAGAAGCATTAGAATCGATGGTGATTGCAACACCATTTCCCAAAAACAAGTTGGCATTTTATTATAATCAAAAGATAAATTGCCTGGCTGCAAAAGGTGAACTAACTCTTGGAGACAAAAATATTACATTTTCACCTGATAATTCTTTTGGTGTTCTAGATTGGGGGCGTGGTGTATGGACATATTCAAACACATGGTACTGGGGATCAGCTTCGGGAAAAATTGATGGGAAACTGTTTGGATTTAATATCGGGTATGGGTTTGGAGATACATCAAAAGCTACCGAAAATATGATATTTCATGAAGGGAAAGCACATAAACTTGATAAAGTAGAGTTTCATATTCCTGAAGATGATTTTTTAAAACGCTGGAAATTTACCAGTAATGATTCCAGATTTCAAATGGATTTCAAACCAATTCTTGACAGATATTCAAATACGAATTTAATATTGATTAAATCTACACAGCATCAAGTTTTGGGGAGATTTTCAGGGAAAGTTATCCTGGATAACGGAGAGGAAATTATTGTAGAAAATTTGGTGGGATTTGCAGAAAAAGTCATGAATAGATGGTGATACAAATACAGTTACTTTGCGCAACAATGATGTGCCCCCATTATTTGTACCACTCTTTAGGTTGGTGCAGTTTGATAAAATAGGGTAGAGGGAACCATAATTATTTTTGAAACTAGTGGTTGGTAACCCAATGCAATATGGGGGCTGATGATGTTGTATTCCTTCCTCCACATCTCAATCAAACCCCTAGCCCCCCTTTAAAGTATAGAAGATTTCTCCATTCAGTAATTCATCTCTTATTTTTCCATTGAAAGACTCAGTGTATCTATTTTCCCAGGGACAGCCCGGTTCAATGAAGAGCGGATTCACATGCAGTCTTGCATGAAATTATAGCTACGGACAATGACGTGGAAAAAGCGGCTTTAGTCGGATCACAGAGCCGTCATTTAACCATAATCACCCCCTTTCTTGGTTGTTTCTGGGGAACTTTCAGTCCCTCTCTGCGCTAGATTTTTCTACTCCAAAATGATTTATTACTCGGCAGGTCGATCATTCTTTTGGGCAGGGATTGAGTACGTTTTGGGTATTTTGGCAACGAAGGGGCAAACTGCCATACCTGCACAGGAGCCACCGCAACTGGGCGGAGAACACATGCTCGTCATCGCAGCGAAATCCGCATCATCATCCCGCAATCTTCCTTTACGTACCCAAAACTGGATCATGCCATCCAGCGCGCTGCGGTCTATGTCTAGTTTGCGACTTAGCTCGCTAAGATTTAGACCATTCTGTGCCGATTTGATTTCTAGTAATACTTGAGTAAGCATATTTTCTTTCCAATCAGACCTGACGGGTTTCCAAAACCTGTCAGGTCTCCAGGTAATTTAGAATTATCCCAATCCCAACAGCTTGCCGCCTTGAAAGACGACAAAAGCCATCAACCATGCCAAAAGAAGCTGCCCGATGATGCTAAACCACATCCACTTTGCGCCCAATTCCTGTTTCTCTGCAGCAATGGCAACCATACAAGGAGTGTAGATCAAGACGAAGACCATAAAAGCCATTGAAGCTAAGGCGCCATGCCCGCTGCTGGATTCTTCAAAGCTGTTGCGCACAGCCAACATCAGGTCTGTCAGTTCGGCTTCGTCTTCTTCCTCGAACAAGTCAATTCCAATGATCAGCGGTAAGGATTTAAGCGTATCACCGGTCGCACTGATAAAGGAGGTGATGATCTCACCAATATCTTCAAAGAAGGTGGTTGCTTCAGCTTCTTCTTCAACTTCTTCCACTGCGTAGACTTGCGCCATTGTGCTGACGACAACTTCTTTAGCGACAAAGCCAGTGACTAACGCAGAACTGGCTTCCCAACTGTCAAAGCCCAGAGGCGCCAAAACGGGGGCGAACACCTCGTTTGCAGTTGCAAAGGCACTATCGCTGACATCTGTATCTGCAAAACTGCCGCTTCCGCTGACAGGGATTGCCATCAAAATCCACAGAATGATGCTGGTCGCCAAGATGATCGTCCACGCCTTGCGGACAAATGCGCTGGTGCGCTCCCACATATGGAACCAGATACCGCGCAAGGTTGGCAAACGATAAGGCGGTAATTCCATCACAAAGGTAGATTGTTCTTTGCCTTGGAATAGGGTGTTTTTGAGAATTATGCCCAAAATGACCGCTGTGAGAATACCAAGCAGGTATAAGCCAAAGACGACGCCGCTTGCATTTTCGGGGAAGAAAATCGCTGCGAAGAGGATATAAACCGGAAGCCGAGCCCCGCAACTCATAAACGGAACCAGAAGTCCAGTCAGGATGCGATCCTTTTCATTTTCCAGAGTACGGGTGGCGTAAAGGGCGGGAACAGTGCATCCAAAACCGATCAACATAGGCAGGAAGCTCTTTCCATGCAGCCCCAACGCGTGCATCAGGCGATCCATCACGAAGGCGGCGCGTGCCATGTAGCCAGAGTCTTCTAGTATGGCGAGGGCAAGATAAAGGAACATCATCACCGGGACAAAGACCAGCACTCCTCCCACCCCTGCGATAATGCCGTCCACAAAGAGACTCTCCACCCAATTGCCTCCCAGACCAAGCACGCCCAAGAGGCTCATCATCCAGTTGGTGATCGGACCGCCAATCACTCCGTCAACCCAATCGAGATAATGAGCTGAGATATCGGCGGTTAATTTAAAAACCACCCACATCGCAATCAGGAAAATCGGAATACCCAACAGACGGTGAGTTACTATGCGGTCAACTTTGTCAGATTTGGACAGGCGGTCGGGTCTGGTGCGTTTGACTGCTTCGCGCACCAGCCCATTAATCCAGCCGTATCTGTGATCAGCGATGATCACGTCCACATCATCGCCGTAAATTTTATTAAGATGGGCATTGCTCTTCTCTGCGGCAGCTAGCAGCTCCAAGCCACCTTTGAGTTCCTTCAAACGCATTTGAATATCGTGGTCCCCTTCCAGTAGTTTAATTGCCAGCCAGCGCGAGGGAAATTGGTTCTCAATGTGCGATTGGCGTTTGATTTCTTCCTGCAAGCGGACAATCTCTTCCTCGGCTTCGCGTCCATAGTCAATCGAAAAACCATCTCGTTGGGTATAAGCGAGATCATGTGACTTCATGCGATTTTTCCTCCGCAAACGCGATGATTGTTTTTATCAATTGGTCAATTCCCTTGCCTTTGCTCGCAGATGTTCTAACCACTGGGGATTGTAAACCTTCGCTGAGCATGTTCTGATTGATCTTTAAACCGCGCGAATCAGCGACATCAGACATGTTAAGTGCCACAATCACTGGGACACCTAATTCCAAGACCTGCACTGTGAGGTAGAGATTGCGCTCAAGGTTGGCGGAATCCACCACTGTCACGACCATATCGGGATTTTCGTTGATGATATAGTCTCGAGCAATCACTTCTTCGGGTGAGAATGCAGTCAGGCTGTAAGTGCCGGGTAAATCTACAATTTCGATTTCATACTCACCATATTTGAATTTGCCTTCCTTTTTCTCGACCGTTTTACCCGGCCAGTTTCCCACATGCTGGTGGGAACCGGTCAGCGCATTGAAAATTGTACTTTTGCCAGCGTTCGGGTTGCCGGCAAGTGCTATGTGTAACCCTTTCACTTTTCTTATCCTTCGGTGTTTGCTTCATTACCGTTATTACCAACCAAGCTGACCATCACCCTCTGCGACATCCCGCGCCCCAAAGCGATACGAGAGCCACGCACAGAAAGCAGCAAAGGTCCGCCAGCATTCTGAACAACACTCAGTTCAACACCCGGTGTCAGCCCCAGCGCAGTCAGACGGCGCAGCATCTTTTTGCCGCCTTTTATACTTTCCAGGCGAACTTGCTCGCCAATGCCCGCCATTGGAAGAGGAAATGCTTTTGACATCATTTCCCCTGTCCCTGCAGCTCAACCAAAATCTCGCTGGCTTCCGTCCTGCGCAAAGAAAGGTGATAGCCTTTGATCACAAAATCAATCGGGTCCCCCAAAGGCGCCACCCTTTTCACTAAAATCGTCTCCCCTTTCACTAACCCCATCGCCAATAAACGCTGGCGGGCAGCTCCCTTATAATTCATTTTAGAAATTACCCCAATTTCACCAACTTTTAAATCACTTAATGGTACAGACATAAAATACTCCTTTTTTCTGTGATTGCGATCCGGTGTTTTCGAAGTGGATAACAACCTCAAATTCCATTTTTTTGTTTTCCCAAACGTTTCTTATGCGATAAATCCTTTCTTTCAGTTATTTTTTGGCCATCCCACACTGATTGCGGATGTCAACTCTGCGGATAAGTGCAAGCCCTGCTTTTGGGATTCCAACAGCATATCGCCACTGCTGCCAATTGCCAGTACTCGCACGCGAACACCTGGACCGATTCCCTCATTTGATAGAAAACCGGTCGTCAACGCATCCGCGTTAATCCGCATCACCTGAGCGGATTCACCAATCTGCAAATTGCTCAACGGCATCTCCTCAAAAAGTACCATCCCGTCCCCCTCAACCTGAGGGATGGGATCTCCGTGATAACAAACCGCTGGATGTCCTAAAAATACCGAAAGACGATCTGCTACATTGTCAGAGGTAATATGCTCCAAATTACAGGCGAGAGCGTCGGCACCCTCCAGAGACATGCTCAAATCCCTGACCAGAAAGACCTCCCACAAACGGCGGTAGCGCAAAATGCGCATCACGAGCTGCCTCCCGGAAGATGTAAATTCAACCCCTTTATAGGGATAGTATTTCACCAGCCCGCTTTTTTCCATTTTATGGATCATCTGATTGACGGAAACCGATAGAACAGAAAGGGCATTAGCCAATTCAGAGAGAGCCACCGGGCTTTCGTGACCTCGCTCTTGTAGCTTGGCAATTGTCACCAGGTACATCTGTTCATTTTCACTCATTTCCTTTTTTATATGGCCAGGCATATTATTATTTACCCTTTTTATATGTTTTACCATAATATTACCTGTCTTTTGGGAGATGTCAAGAATAAAGGACATGACGAATAACATATAACCGAAGGATAATTGGTATTTATGTATTACTGTATGCAAAGGATGTTTCGGGATGAAAAAACCGAGCGCCTGAATTTCCCATTATCCGGCAATCAAAGTCATCTTGTGATTGGTTTAAGGGATGGATATGAACAGGAAAATATTTTTGATTCTCATGATAATTGTCCTTCCTTCGTGCAGTTTATTTCATCAATTAAATCCAGTCATATCTTCGTTAACTCATACTTCTCTTAGTGAAATTATGCTTGCTTCGGAAGAATATTTAGCGCACAACTTAATTTCCCCCAGTTTTGGCGGCAAAGTCTTTTGCGCCGCTGAGTATCTAGCTATGAAAGATGAAAGCAACTCGGCTAAAACTTATGTCTGGGCATTATGTTCCGAGTATTATGATAAAGGGGGTGCACTCTATCAAGGGACAGCAGTTAGTGAACCTGTCTTGGTATACCTTATTGCGTATGGTGATGGCTATATAGGCACAGGACATGTTGAACCAGTTTCTGGCGAAGACTGGTTGGAGGATGTTCAAACCAAGTTTCCGCCCAATGCCATTGAGAAAATGTGCTTAAACCAGATCGAGTGTTATAACGAGAGAGCTTCTAGGTTTGAGGAAATATCGAAACAAAAAGCAGAGTTGTTTTTTCAAGTTCCGATAGCCACATCCGCCGATTATTGAGAGCGAAGTTCAAATAATGGGATCGGGTTTTATTCATTATTTTAACAATATTTGCGATTTCCGGATAACACCCGCTAAATTCAGGACGGAGCACCTGACTGTCTAAAGTCAGACTGGGAGACTTGGTCCTTCGATATGCCTTTCGATGCGACCTTTAGTCTACTCAAGACAGGCCCTGCGGCCCACTCATTTTGGTCCTTCCTTCGGCCGCAGTTCAGGTGAGGGGGTGACTGAGAGAGAGTAATAATTTGAGAAATCATGGGACAATTCATCGTTATACCCTTCCTTATTGTTCTTGTTATCGCTATTCTTTTAAAGAGCCGAATCTCATTGAAATCTACTAAGAAGGTTGCGATCGGGTCGACGGTTGGTTTTATCATTGCCATCGCCGGTTTCCTGATATTGGATCAAGTAATTGACCCAGCAGCTATTATTGTTGCGAGAGTCATCGGCTGGGTGTTGGGTTTGGTTCCGTTCGGATCATTTCTAGCCATTCCGTTTGCCATAGCTGGATACGTAAATTCGCGGATGGTGAAGGCTAGATAGGCGACTATGAATCATTGCCTAGCAGCAGGTTTGCCTCACCAGTAGCGGCGCGATTTGCAAATTCAAGTAAATAAAAGCAATGCTTGGGGCAAAAATGCCAAGCCGGTTATGAATTCCGTTGTACTTTCTAAAAAGTTGTCATAAGGAGGAAGTTTTGTTTTTTTTTGATAAACTATATGTCTCGGATTTTTTAAAGATGACAGTCAGGGATAATGCCATCCCAGTAGTAGGTAAAGATATAGCAAAAAAATTAGACCTCTATCAAGGGACAATAATCCTTAGTGAAGTTGAAGCAGTAAAAATAACTCAAGAGTCAGATAATCTCTCCCTGTACGCTACATCTGAAAATTCCATAGGTTGGATAGCGAAGCATTTATCCTTAAGTGGGTATCCTGAAAAAATTGACTTATTTTAAAATAAAATCATGATGGATATACAAACAACTCTTTGGAAAA
>CAZHHT010000131.1:0-8961 GCA_964532455.1 uncultured Anaerolineales bacterium | reverse complement strand
AAGCAGGTTTTCATAAAAAATATGATTATTTTTCTGGGTATCTGGATACAACAGTCGGTTTGTCAGAGAAGGTTAAACGGGTTGCTGAAAAAGTTAAAGAACGCAGCGGTTTCTGGGTAAAGAAATTTGATTCCAAAGAAGAACTCCTCGCAATTGCACCTGAACTGCGGTTGTTATACAACTCTGCCTTTTCAGGTTCAGAAGGATTCAGCCCAATTACTGAAGATGAAATCACTCTTATCGCAAGACGAATGTTATCTATTGCTGACCCCCGATTGATTAAACTAGTTTATAAAGAGGACCAAATTATCGGCTTTCTTTTTAGCTACCCGAATGTTTGCCGGGGTTTACAAAAAACTAACGGCAAACTTTTCCCTTTTGGCTGGTTCCACATCTGGCGTGAATTTAAAACTACCAAATATATGGACACAAACGGTATCGGAATTCTTCCGGAATACCACGGGCTTGGCTCAACAGCTGTCATTTATACTGAACTTGAAAAAACCTTTCGTGAATTTAACTTCGATTTTGTCGAAACCGTTCAAACTCGTGAGGACAATATTGCCAGCCTTGGTGAATCTAGTCACTTCACCATGAATTGGGCCAAAACACATCGAGTTTACGAGATGGATTTGTAACGTAATCAATTGATTTTTGTTAACATAAGCAACCCATCTCTATTTGAAAAGTAACCATCATGACCAGCAGCAGTTTTGATCACAACTCTTTGCTCATGTTTACTGAGATTATTAACAACTGTTTTCTTGTCTCTATCCATTATAGTCATTATTAAGTTAAGGAGTATCAATGTCCATTTTTTCAAAAATCAAAACTACCGACAGAGAACATCTTGCCTGGTATTTATACGATTTCGGTAATTCGGCTTACGCTGCTGTCATTCTGCTGGCAGTTTATTCTGCCTATTTTAAAGGTACCGTTGTAGGTGGCGCTGAGGGATCCCGCTATTGGGGAATTGCGGTTGGTATTGCTATGTTAATCGTAGCAATAATTTCACCCGTATTAGGAGCGATCGCTGACTTCTCTGCGGCAAAAAAGAAATTCCTCTTCATATTTTCATCTATTACCTGGGTCTTCACTGGCCTATTGTTTTTTGTTGAAAAAGGTGATGTGCTATTTGGTATGTTATTTTTTATTATTGCTGAAATTGGATACAGATCCGGACAGGTGTTTTACAACTCGCTGCTTACCGAGATTTCTGAACCGGAGGACATGGGCCGTGTATCCGGTAATGGCTGGGCAATTGGCTCATTAGGCGGAATTATCGCCCTGCTAATTCTTCTACCCCTAATTGTTATCATTGGCGGCACCCTCGTTGTCAGGCTCTCTCTGGTATTTACCTCGATTTATTTTGCAGCTGCTGCTGTGCCGACGTTCCTTTGGATAAAGGAAAAATCCGTTCCCAGCTATCTTCCCGATGGTGAGAATATTTTCTCAGTTGCCTTTAGCAGATTACTCGAGACTCTCAAAACGCTTGGCAACTATAAGGATTTCCTGCGTTTCATTATTGCATTTTTGATATACAACGACGGTATTTTGATGGCATTAAACTTCGCCTCAATCATTGGTGCCGTATTATTTGGTATGACTCAGACACAACTTATCATCTTTATGATAATTGTCCAAGTGACCAGTGTGATTGGCGCCTATGTCGCCGGAATTGCAGGTAAAAAGATTGGTTTTAAGCGCTCACTTATTTACTCAATCGTGATGATGATCTGTGTAATTCTGGGAATGCTATTTGCCCAGAACTTGACCCATTTCTTTATTATTGGCGCTCTGGCCGGCCTTGCTCTCACTGGAGTCCAGTCTGTCAGTAGAACCCTTGTAGGATATTTTGCACCCCAAGGCAGAAGCGCTGAATTCTACGGTTTATTCGCTGTTACCGGCAGAACTTCTTCGTTTGTCGGTCCAACCATATACGGCTTCTTGGCCTACGAAGCAGCAATTTACTTCCAAAGCAACGGCTATCTTGAGCTCGCGGCTGAACAGCTCGGACAACGAGTTGCAATTGGATCAATCGCGGTCTTCTTGCTTGTAGGTTTATTAATCCTCCTAGGTGTGAATGACCCAACTAAAAAATATATAAGATCATGAACCAGACCATAAAATATCCCCGCCGTTTGATCATTCGAGGTCTGCTTAAAAACATGTCAAAAGCTGCCTTCTCTTTGCTTAGTGATTTCCGTATAGAAGGCGAGGAGAATTTACCAGATTCCGGTCCCTTGCTGGTGATCGCAAACCATTTCAGTTTTATTGATCCAGTTGCGGTCCTAAGATCATTACCCTACTCGATCGAGTTTGTCGGCGGGGCGGAATTTCCTCATGCGCCCAAACTGGTTCAATTCATTCCTCAGTTATGGGGATATTATCCGGTTTTTAGGGGAACCGGATCACGCTATGCGCTAAGAGCAGCTGAAGAAATTCTCAATCAAAACGGAGTTCTCGGAATTATGCCTGAGGGTGGTAGCTGGGCGGAGGTCCTCCGTCCAGCTCGCCCTGGGGCGGCCTATCTGGCTTCTCAAACTGGAGCCAAGGTTCTTCCACTTGGTATCTATGGCTTTAATTCAATCTTTCCCATCCAATTCGGAAATAAACCGCCAGTAATTGTAAAAATAGGTAAGCCGGTCGGCCCATTCACCACCACGGGACGCGGCAGAGAACGGAGAGAACAACTTGACCAAATCGGGTTAGAGCTGATGAAAGCAATTGCAGCTCAATTGCCGGATCATTTCCGGGGTTTTCTTGCAGATGATCCAGCCGTCAGGGAAGCAGCCCTCGGTACTGAAGAATATCCCTGGGGCTCTCTTATTGAAGGTCAAGTTGATGGTGAGGTACACTGATTGATAGACCACTGTTTTAATTTATAATAAAGCTATTACAAATAAGTTTATCCCCCCAGGGTAAAATTCTTTGTTGTCAATTAATTTCTTAAAGGAGTTTCTCATGTTCTACAAGTTTTTCCAATCCGTTGATAAATATCTCTCATTCCCTGAAGCCAAAGCCCATTGCGATATTCCTTGCGGTATTTATGATCCTGCCCCAGCACAAATTGCCGCTCTCACAGTTGTCCGCATGATGGATCTGATGACTGCCCTTGAACAAGGGGAAGAAAAGGGGAGATTGGAGTACCACAATACTCTCACTCGTTATATAGCAGTCAAGGAAGAACACGCCGAAAAAGCGAAACACGAAATCCGTGTGATTTGGGGTGATTACATAAAAGACACTCACCTCGAAAAACATCCGGACCTTACTATGCTGGTCCACCAGATTATGCAGCTTGGCTCCAATTGCAAACAAACAATCAATCGTGAACACGGATTAGCATTTGTTGATGCCATTAACCAATTTGCGGAAATTTTCTGGTTGACAAAAAATGTAAAGACCAAAAAGGCAAAAGCCCCTTATGCCCCTGGTCTTGAAATGTTCTATCCCGATCTCTAATGATCAGAATCATCAAGGTGACAGGTGAAAGCCTGTCACCCCTTTTTTTACCCGGCGATTATGTAATCATTGGAAAATGTTCTTATCTGTTTGGTGCACTTAACAAGGGGGATATCGTTGTCTTTTCTCATCCATCATTTGGGCTGATGATAAAAGAAATAGACAGTATAGATTCTATGCTACAGCAGATTCATGTCAAAGGCAGCCATCCTCTTAGCGTGGACAGCAGTCAACTGGGTCCTATTGCGACCACAGATATACTCGGAAAAGTAGTCTGGCATATCAAGAATCCTATGCGCGCCAATTGACCTTTCCAACTTCTAAGTTTCGGTAATATTTTTAATCATTATCCGGGTGTTAAATTCTGAGTACCTGCTTTAGATTTTGGTCCTCGCTCACTTCCATCTTCTCATCACCTAAAGCCTGATGTACAATAGATGTTCATCTTGAAGGCGATCAGTGGTTACTTATGGAAAATTATTTCGTACCAGCCTCGCGTTATACCCATGAATTCAGGGTGGCGAATTCGCGTTTTATTGCTACAATATCTCCTGCCTTCTCGGTTGAAGAGGCTAAAAGTTTTATTACACAAATAAGAAAAAAATATTCTGACGCAACTCACAACGTACCGGCCTTTATCATCGGTCATGGCTCTTCGATGATTTCTCATTCGAGCGACAATGGTGAGCCTTCTGGTACCGCCGGCCGTCCCGCGTTAACTGTACTTAAAGGCAGCGGATTGGGAGATGCCGTCCTGGTAATTACCCGTTACTTCGGTGGGACAAAATTGGGCACCGGCGGATTGGTAAAAGCCTACAGCGATTCGGCTCGAGAGATAATAGCTGCTGTACCAAAAGCTAAAAAGACCCTGGTACATTATGTATCTTTGGAATGCCCGTATTCCCTCTACGAACTGATCGATAGGACTATTCGCAAGCACCATGGGCAAATTATCACAGAAGATTTTACTGACCAAGTAAAACTAGTTTATTCAATTTCAGTTAACTCTTATGACGAATTACAAAACGCCATTAAAGATTTATCCAATGGGCAAATACAGCCGCTAATTAATAAACCAGATCAGGTTTCTTTGGTTTTAGAAACAGGTAGTAAGAATAAATAAACTTTCATATGTCTAATAAATCATCACCGTTCGACATCAGGTCAACAATATCAGAAAACAAACTCATGTCACTCTGGAAGTTAATGAGCGGCTACAAACGTATTTACTTTTTTGCAGCTCTCAGCCTTGGTTTCGCGGCAGCTTTTCGTTCCGGCACCTATCTCATCCTGGGTAAGTTCATTGACGCGCTCGTCAGCGATGACGATGTCGTAAAATACATCCCCTGGATTGCTGTCTCTTTTTTCGTCCTGGCCGCTTTTCAAGGTGTTTTTACATACATCAGCGGTAGATTGGCAGCAAAAACCTCTGAAGGTATCACAAGAAGATTACGAAACTTTCTCTTTGATCACATTCAGCGTTTATCCTTTTCCTATCATGATAAAACAAAAACTGGTGAATTAATCCAACGCGCAACATCAGATGTCGACGCAGTTCGCTTGTTTTTTGCAGACAGGGCAATAGGTCTTGGTCGGATTCTACTGTTGTTTATAGTAAATCTTGGTGTCCTTCTTACTCTAAATGCGCGGCTGGCATTATTGTCTATAATTGTTGTGCCTCTTACCATTGTATTATCCCTCATCTTTTTCAATAAAGTTTCTGCTGTTTACGAAGATTACCAGAAACAAGAGGCTGTTTTATCTAATACGCTGCAAGAAAACCTAACTGGCGTCAGGGTCGTAAAGGCTTTTGCCCGCCAGCAATTTGAAAAAGATAAATTTGACACCGAAAACAATAAAAAATTCCAGAAAGGACGCAAATTCTTTATCATGCATGCTCTCTTCTGGCCATTTTCGGATATCCTTACCGGCGCACAAATGATATTCGGATATTACCTTGGCGCTACGATGGCTATCAATGGGGAAATTTCAATCGGCACTTATCTTGCTTACGCCGGCATGATTATCTGGATTATCTGGCCAATTCGCAATCTGGGTCGACTGATCGTTCAGATGTCTACCGGGCTGGTCTCGTACGGCAGGATCGTTGAGGTGGTCAAGGAACAAAGAGAACCACTATCGGCAGGCGATCATAAACCTCAATCCGATACTTTAAAAGGAGAGTTTATTTTCCAAAATGTATCCTTCTCATACGAGGATCACCCGCTAGTCCTGGATAAAATCAGCTTTACCTGCAAACCCGGGCAGATGATTGCGCTCCTTGGAGGACCTGGATCAGGTAAATCCACCCTGATCAATTTACTTCCTCGCTTCTATGACTACACCAGCGGATTATTGACCCTGGACGGCATTGACCTGAAACGGTATCCACGCGCCTTCCTTCGTAAACAAATCGGATTGGTAGAGCAAGAACCCTTTTTGTTCAGCCGCTCTATTCGTGAAAATATTTCGTATGGTGTTAATAGGGATGTCTCCGAGGAAGATCTTTTTACCGCCAGCAAAGCAGCTGCCATCCATGACGTAATCCTGAGTTTCTCAAAAGGATACGATACCATGGTTGGTGAAAAAGGCGTCACTTTATCAGGTGGTCAGAAACAAAGGATTGCTATCGCCAGGACTCTGCTTAAAAATCCAATAATTCTCGTACTTGATGATGCGACTTCTTCAGTGGATGTTGAAACAGAATCCAAAATTCATCAAGCCCTGGATCGTCTAATGGTTGGCCGGACAACATTTATCATAGCTCATCGTATTCAAAGCTTGATGCAATCTGATTTAATATTGGTCCTTGACGAGGGCAAAATAATTCAACAAGGCACGCATGCTGTTCTCATCAAACAACCAGGAAAATATAAAGAAATATTCGAAATTCAAACTAAAATTGATCATGCTCTTCAACAAGAACTTAGTCTGACATGATAAGAAACCAATATGACTGAAACACATCGCTTTGAAGAAGAAGAATTCACCGGGACATTTACTGGGAAAGTTGCCCAGCGAATACTTATCCAGGTTAAACCTTACATCTTCTGGGTAATTGGATTTGTAGCCACAATTGCAATCGTCTCAGTACTGGATTCCTATTTTACGTACTTGAGTAAACGAATAATAGACGAAGGTATTGGCGCGGGAAATTTTATAATCCTTAGGAAAATACTCCTTCAATATGGTTCATTAATTGTTGTTCAGGCGGCATCTGTGTTTGGTTTTATCTACTTTGCAGGAGTTCTTGGTGAACGCGTCCAGTACGATTTACGTAAAAAGATGTTCAATCACCTGCAGCAGCTGTCACTTTCCTACTACAACAAAACGCCGGTTGGGTGGATTATGTCCCGGGTTTCATCCGATTCCGAAAGAGTTGCACAACTCGTAACCTGGGGTTTCTTAGACATTGTCTGGGGCTCCTTAAACATCATCACTGCAACTTATTTCATGATCTCCATAAACTGGCGCCTTGGTTTAATCGTGATCGCGATCATCCCCGTTTTGATCATTGTTGCAGCACAATTCAAGAAAAAAATTATCGTCGAATATCGTCAGGTCAGGAAAATCAATTCCAAGATTACTGGTTCTTATAATGAAAATATCACTGGCGTCCGGGTAACAAAAGCTTTCAGTCGGGAATCCCAGAACATGGCTGAATTTGGTGAATTAACTGATGAAATGTATCAGGCGGGATTCCGGGCAGCCTGGTTGTCTGCTCTATTTCTACCAGCAGTAATGATCATCAGCTCTTTCGCTCTCGGCAGTGTGGTCTGGTATGGGGGTCTGCAGGCGGAAATTGGTGGGATTACGATTGGCGGGATCCAGGCTTTTATCTCATACATCACCTTTATGATTTGGCCCATTCAAGATCTAGCCAGGGTTTACGCAGAAATGCAGCGATCAATCGCCTCTGCAGAAAGAATCTTTTCATTACTAGATTATGAACCTGATATTTATAACAAACCCAATGCTCTCTCTGTTGATACTTTGCAGGGCGAAATAATTTTTGATCATGTCTGTTTTTCTTACGAAGATGGCGACATTGTCCTGCAGGATTTTAATTTGCATGTCTCCCCGGGCGAAACGATTGCCCTGGTGGGTCCAACAGGTGGAGGAAAATCAACTATCGTAAATTTGCTCTGCCGTTTTTTTGAGCCTCTCGGAGGAAAAATCCTGATAAACAATAAAGATTATACGGACTTTACACTTAATGCAATTCAATCAAAAATCGGTATTGTTCTTCAAACACCTCATTTGTTTTCTGGTTCTATCGAAGATAACATCCGCTACGGCAACCTTGAATCTACTTCTGAAGAAATCATCAGCGCAGCTATACTTTCTGGTGCTCACGATTTTATTTCCACACTTGACAATGGATACCAGGAAGAAGTTGGCGAGGGAGGAAACCTTCTTTCAGTTGGTCAAAAACAACTTGTCAGCCTATCACGTGCAGTTTTGCGTAAACCCGACATCTTCATTATGGATGAAGCTACCAGCTCTGTTGATACTCTCACTGAGGAACGAATTCAACACGGCATGGAAAATCTAATGACGAATCGAACTAGTTTTGTTATCGCACACCGGTTATCTACTATCAGACAAGCTGATAGAATTCTGTTTATCAAAGATGGCGCTATTGCGGAGATGGGATCACACGCTGAGCTTCTAAAATTAAAGGGTCTTTATTACCGTCTCTATACTCAACAATTCAGACAAGATATGGCTTTGAAATACGGCTTACCCTCCCTGGTAACTACAGTCGAATAGATAAAATTCGTCATTAGATTAAATTCAGATATTAATACCCTGTGTAACCTTGCGGGGTTTCAAATCAACGATTTTTTTTAACAATCTTTCAATTACTTCGGGCAGTAACAGTTTAGCAAACCCTAGAATCTAATGTCCCTCACTTCATTCCTCAATCGATGGAAATCAGATCCCTCAATTGCTCCCAATATATCAGCCTGGCAGTTATTTCCAAAGCGCGAACCAGAATATGCTGGATTTCCCGCAAATCTTGACCAACGGTTAAAATCTCACCTTACATCGCTGGGCATCCAATCTCTTTATTTACATCAGTTCCAGGCATGGCAAGAGATCCAGTTGGGAAACAATATCGCTCAAGTTACAGGAACTGCCAGTGGAAAAACCCTTTCCTATATACTGCCAGTCCTTCACAACTTGCTTAAAAACGGCTCCAGGCGTGCTTTATTCCTCTATCCTACTAAAAGCCTTGGCTCACGATCAGCTTGATGTTCTAAAAGCATTTTCAGCAGTCACGGCCGCGGCATACGATGGCGACACTCCTTCCAGTCAACGTGCCGGTATCCGCAGCTCATCTCAAATTATCGTTAGCAACCCAGACATGCTTCATCTTGGGATACTGCCCTACCATACTTATTGGGAAGGTTTCTTTTCCCAGCTTCGTTATATTGTCTTAGATGAAATGCATACTTATCGCGGTGTATTTGGTTCTCACGTTGCTAATGT
>CAZHHT010000130.1:0-9010 GCA_964532455.1 uncultured Anaerolineales bacterium | reverse complement strand
TTCTTCGAATTTCTTTTATTAAACTGAAAAGGGGCTGACTTTTCAGACAGCCCCGGCGTATTATTCCGAGCCAAATGCCCCTTTCCTGAAGGAAAGGGGAAAGGGGATAAGTTTATTTTTGATAGCTTTCAACTTTCAAACATTTTCCCCAAGTCCCGACACCTACCCGGCGGCTAAAGCCGCGGGCCAGGAAAAGTAAGTCCCTCCGGAGAGGGACTTCTTGCATAAGACATAATCCTCTTACTTTTCAATGAAATCAACAGATTAAGCTTAAGAGATTTATTTGTTCGATTCCGACAGCTGTCCTTCTGCCCAATACAGAGCCAGATCAACAGTAAGGGCTTCGATTAGATTGCCATCTCCATGAAGGGTAGGAATATCTAGAGGATATTCTTCATACCGAACCTCAAAGCGCCGCAAGGCTGTGTCAATTTTGACCAGGGTGTCAATTGTGGTTGTGAAACCTCCATTCTCAATCACAGAAAATCCATCTGAGATATAGAAGATGACGTAATTACCATCTGCAGATATGGTTAGTGGTATCGTCCCTTCGATTAAGAAAACACCAGGTGACTTTTCGGTGATTTGAAGCCCCTCCAGATAACCACCCGCTGTGATTTTCCCGTAGCCACTCTCTCCAACTCCATACAATTGCTGTAAATTCAGGGAACCGGTCAGATCGATTTTTACAATTGATCCTGAGGAGTCTTCTGACAGAATTACGTCAAGTGTGAAGGAATCGATATCATAATAAACCGGCCATTGACAGATTCCATTCTCAGGTATCGCCCAGTCCCTGTCCGCCGGCACGGCGGGACATTCTCCTTTTAATCTGGAGGCAACGCGATTGCCAAAGAGTTCATCAATAGTGTCTGGCTGGGAACTCATTACTGTTAAACTGAGAGTTTTTTTCTCCTCGGCTCCCTCTGGAAGAATGGTGATGGTGATCTGGGTTTCAGTGGAATCAAAATCATCAAGGACTACTAATTCGATGGTATGTTTCCCCGGAGAGAGCTCCGCGGTATCAAAAGATAAGATGCATCCCATCCTGTTCGTTCTGTTTTCAAGCAGGTCACCGTCAAGGTTGGAAGTCCAATAAGTTGTATCGCAGCCATGTTCTCCCTTATACCTCCCCCGGAAGTTGATGGTTTCACCGAACTTAAAAGTGGATTTATTCTCAGGTTCCTCAATGGAAGCGGTTATTCTGGTGGTTGTTAACGTCCTGTATAAATCTTTAATGAAAATATCCGGTCTATCACAGGCCAGGGAGGATAGCAGGAGAATTAGAAGGGGAAAAATCAGGGTAGATGGGGAGCGCCGCCTGGTGGTGAACATGAGTTTCCTCCTGTTTGGTATAGCAGTGGGAGAGCGATGCGGGGCAGTTTAGATAGGGATAAGAAGTTGTTATCAGAATCCAGCAGTATTGGTAAGGCAGGGTCGTAATATATTGATTTCATTGTAGCAAAGAAAACAGCTGAACCACGATTAATTTGAGGGAGTATAGAAGTCCTTCTTAAGAGGGGTTATGTTTTAGCTGTTATCCAGGGGGAAGTCGAAGGGGAGCGCGGCAATCTCCTTATTAACAGTAGATCGCTTCGTCAGCCGCAGGCTTCCTCGCGATGACAGATATACGGCAATTTTCCTAAGCCACACAACTGCCCGGCGGATGCCCAATTAGTTTTACCCATCGTCAATAGCCCGGTGGCTAAAGCCGCGGGCTAGGAAAAGTAAGTCCCTCCGAAGAGGGACTTCTGTAGTTTATATAATAGTTGAAATCGCCAACTTTAAACCTTAAACCCGGTATCACCCAACTCCCCGTCACAAAATCCCCCAGTCATAAATTAAACCTTCCAAATTCTTTGAAACGGTTTTGGTCCGGTTTCCTCATTCCGGAAGAAAAGTGAGCTCCACCGTCATCCCCCAGCGCAGGTTGGGATCGGTCTCATCCAGGCTGATGGTGATTGTGTAAATGATGTCGCCTGCCTGGGTCTTGAAGGATTGCCCGATTTGTTCCACTTTCCCTAAGAGGGTGGTATCTGGCAGGGCGTCGGGGACTACCTCTACCATTTGCCCCACGTTAATTTTGACCACTTCCAGCTCAGTCAGGTCGCTGGTTTCGATAATAAACTCACTTAAGTCTGCCAGCTGGACTGCCCTGGCTTCGGGGCCAACAAACTGACCTGTCTCCAGGTAGATGTCTGTCACCGTGCCAGCGAAGGGAGACGTTAACTTGTAGTTGTCCAGTACCTTCCGGGCAGCGTTCACTCCGGCTTCAGCGGCTGTGACCCGGGATTCCAGCAGAGTTTGCTGGTCGAGATCAAAGCCCTCTTGGGACCACATCTCGTACTTCCGTTTGGCCTCGGCTTCGGCAGCTAGGGCGGCATCCAGATCGGCCCGGGGGCTGTCAATCTTTCGAATGGCTTCTTCTAGATCGCGCTGGGCTTCGTTAAAGGCTTCCTGAGCATCCTCTAGATCATCTTCAGCTGCCTGTCTGGCATAGTTCCCCTCGTCGACATCTTGATAGTTATCCCATTCTTCCAGCGCGTCCTCTAGTTCATCCTCGCGGTCCCGGACTTCAATCAGGGCATCATCGATTTTCCCTTCCAGGAATTCGAGGTCCAAATCTTCCCACTCGCTCTCGGCTTCTCCCCGCAGCATCTGAGTGTACAGATAGGCCTGCCAGGATTCCGCGGTAGCCAGTTCTGCGGTGCGGGTGAAATCATCGTAGTCCTGCCGGGCCCGGGTAAAATCCAGTTCAGCCGCACCCAGGGACGCCTCTGCACCCTCCTGGTCAGCCAGGCGCATAAGGACCTGATCCCTGGCGACTTTTTCACCTTCTTTGACCAGAATCTCGGCGACCCTGCCCTGGGCGGAGAAGTTGAGCCAGCTGTCATGAGCAGGAAGCAGATGCCCTTCCGCGATTACATAATCCAGGCTTATACTTTCCACTGACTCTGTAATGGTCGGGGTCTCCTCCCAGCCGCAAGCGCTCAGTGTCAAGAGGAGAACCAGGCTCAAGAATAAGATGATTTTAGTTTTTTGAGTGTTCATAGTTATTTCCTTTTCTGATGGCAGTCGAAAATCAACCAACCTGTTTTATTCGTACGCTAAAACTTCGCGAATGGTCAGCCTCGCCGCATTGCGGGCGGGTAGTACACTGGCCAGGGATGAAAGGATGATCACCAGCCCCAACCAGATAAAATATCCCACCGGGGTGAAAACCACGTTGATGGGTGTGGCAAATACAGCATTACTGACAATGGTGGAGAGTAAATAGGTAAAAGGGACTGCAAGGATTATTCCTAATCCAAAGGAGATCAACCCGATCAACATACCCTCCACAATCACCATGCGGATAATCTCCAGATCGGTGGCCCCGATTGCCCGCATAATGCCGATTTCACGGGTTCGTTCCAGCACGTTCATGCTCATCGTGCCAGCCAGTCCCATGGAGCCGACCATGGCCGTCAGTAAAGCCATAATCAGCAGGAAGGTGATTAGAATATCCAAACTTTCCGCGGCGCTGTCTAGAGTTGACAGCCCGGGGGTGGCAACCTGCACCTGAAAACCCTGATCTCTGAAATAGGCGTCCAGGTCTTTGGCCATTACCTGCTGGGAGGCTCGATCATGCTGTTGGATCTCGATCCGGTAGGAGAAAGAGCGGTTGGCTAGATTTTGTTCGCGGGAAATATACTGATAAGGCGCATAACCGATCACTCCTTCCAATCCGATGAACTTAAACACTCCCACTACTTCCCAGCGTTCTTCTTTTCCGTTGATTTTAATCGGGATAGTATCCCCGACCTGTAAATTGGGATAATGTTCGTAAATTCCCTCGCTGATATCGAGTTTTTTCTCGTCACCTGGTTTTATCCAGCGTCCTTCAACCAGCATAGGTGAAACCAGGTTGCTTTCTGCAGGCGGCGCCAGAATGCTGATGTTTTCGGCTGTAGAGCCGTCAGGAAATAAAATCTCTGCGGTGGCGTATGACCAGCCTTCCACATGAGTCACCCGCGGGTCCTGGTAGGCGTACTGCTTGATTTCTTCCAGCCTGTAAGGCCTTTCAAAATCGAGCGTGACATCCGCCAGGAAATAATTGCCGATATTTTCCACATAATCATGGAGGGTGACCTGGACATTGAAGACAGAGACAAAGATAGCCCCGCCCATAGTGAGGGTGAAAAGTGTCAGCAGCAAACGTCCCCGCTGCCTGAATGTGTTGCGGAGAGAAATGAGGATTTGCCGGGGGATGCGGATGCCGCGGTCAGCCAGGGCCCGGGCGGATTTTATCTGAAGCAGTTCGAATCGGGATCCTTTTTCTTTACCCGCTGGATCTTCCCCGCCGGAACTGCGGATCCGGTCTCCATCGAGCGCCTTTTGGACTGTGACTTTTGATCCGTTGATCACGGGTACGAAACCTGCTACCAGGGGAACCAGGATGCCAACTGCCACTTGAAGGATGAAGGAGAGCGGCACAATGCGGTATCCAAGCAGCGAAAAACCCATCTTATCGGCAATATATTGGGCCAGCGAATAGGCACCCTGGCCTCCGGCTGGGATGGCGATCAAGAGGGCTAAAAAGCCAAAAACCAGCAGCAGCACCAAATACATTCTAAAGATGATTTGATCTCGCCCTCCAATTAACTTCATGACACCGATATGGCGCAGATGTTGATTGAGCAGGGCGCTGAGGGTATTGGCAATCAACGAGCTGGAAAGGAATACGATCAGGACACCCAGGGCCATTAAGATTCCCAGAACCGCGTTGATTGTGGGCTCCAGGGGATGTTCATGGGTTTTAGAGCGGAAAGTGCGTCCGACCGTATAACCATTTTTTTCGATTTTCTCTTTTAGATCAGCAAGCACAGAACGGATATGCTCATCGTCATCCTGCCCGACCTCAACGGTTGCAAAAAGGCGGTTGAACATATCCGGCTCAGCAAAGAATTTTAAAGTATCCGTGGTGATGTAGGTCAGAGGCGGTGAGAGAAAATCGATGGCTCCGGTAGATGAATCCTGAACAATCCCGGCCACTATAATTTCTTTGATGGTTTCATCCCGGAGTTGAATTTCCAGGATCTCACCGGGAGATATCTTTAGCTCTTCCAGCACATCACGCTCAAGGGTGATCTGGTTTTTCCCCGCTGCTGCGGATCCACTGACAGGTTGGAGAAGATTGATCTCGTTCTCCTCGAAATTTTCCATTGCAACCACGTCAACTGCTGTCCACTTTGTTTCACCCGGGGGGCGAAGGCGGAGGTTAAACACCCGGCGTGCTTCGGCTTCCTTAATCCCCTCAAAATTCCGGATAGTGTTCAGCAGGTCCTGATCAAAATCAGTCATCCGGATTTCAATATTGGAGGGATTGTAGGATGCGTAGCTCACGCCCATATCCTCTGAGATAATCACATAGGCCCCGGCGATCACACCGATCGCAAACACACCCACGGCAATAGAAAAGACCACCAGGATGGTACGAGCTTTATTATCGATTAGATCTGAGAGTACTTTTCGCCAACGGGGGCGCATACTGTTCTCCTGTCAGGTTTTCACCCTGGTTCTCATTTTTAACCGATTCCTGTTTCTGACTTCAGGATCAGGTTGGGATGAGGGCTATCAGCCGAATAATCCTCTGGTCTTCTTTCTGCGGTCAGCCTGCTTTCTTTCCTCGAGTCTTTTCTGAACCAATTCCGCAATCGCTTTTTCTGTTAGCGGGGATTCATCCATCAGCCAGCTGAAATCCTCCCGGGAAAGAGCCAGCAAGTCCACAGGTTCCTCTATTGAAGCCCGCACACTGGCAATTGACTTGCCGCCACGCAGCAGTTCGATCTCGCCAAAGAAATCGTTGCGCTCCAAAGTAGAAATCACCACCTCGCCACTGCGTCGTTCCTTTAGTACAATATCCACCTTCCCCTTTTGAATCAGGTATAAATTATCCACCGGCTTTTTATGCTCCAGGATCGTTGCCCCGGGTTGAAAGTGGAGAGGCTTTACCCGATGACCCAACTCCTTCATTACAGGATGGGTGAGCAAAGGCAGCGTCTGGGCAATGGTCTCGTTGACCAACTCTCCATCGGAAATAAACACCGTTCGTGAAGCCCGCTCGGTCAGGGAGGGGTCATGGGTGACCATGACGATGGTTTTGCCCTGCCCGGAAAGTTTTTCAAAAAGATCAATAATTTTGCTGGCGGACCGAGAATCAAGGTTGCCTGTGGGCTCATCGGCAACCAGGATGGGGGCGTCGTTAGCCAGAGCGCGGGCAATAGCCGCACTCTGCTGCTGCCCACGGGAAACAGCCCTGGGGAGCTGCTGGGCGTGTTCTTCCAAACCGACCAGGGCTAATAATTCCATCGCTTTTTTTGGCCGCTGGTCAATATCGTACATGCCAACATAATCCATGGGGAGCATGACGTTTTCAAGTAAATTGAGCATGGGTAAAAGCTGGAAAAACTGAAAGACTATGCCGAGATTTTGTCCCCGCCATAAGGAGCGTTTGCTCTCAGTCATGGCGTAGAGATCCACACCATCCACCACTACTTGACCGCTGGTGGGATGGTCGATGCCGGTGAGCATGTTGAGCAGGGTCGATTTTCCGCTGCCGGACTTGCCGATGATGGCAGCAAATTCACCTTCACCCAGGCTGAGGTCGATACCCCGTAAAGCAGGGAATTCCCCTGCAGGATTAACATAAGTTTTTACCACCCCCTGCATCTGGATAATCCCCGGAGGATTACCAGGAAGGATCTGCGCCTTGGCGGGATCCATCACGGCTTTCTCCCTTCATCTACTAACTCTCCATCTGCGATGGTGACATAACGTGAGAATCTGGGCATCAATCCTTGATCATGGGTAACCATCACAATCGTCCGGTCAGCCTGAAGTAGCCGCTGGAATAGGTTAAAAATGTGGTCCGCAGTAACGGAATCCAGGCTGCCGGTGGGTTCATCAGCCACGATCAAGGGAGGATCGTTGGCCAGGGCCCGGGCGATCGCCACCCGCTGCTGCTGACCGCCGGAAATCTGGGATGGTAATTTAAAAGCGTGTTCACCGAGTTCGACCATTTCCAGCAGTTCCAGAGCGCGCTCTTTGCTCTTGCGGGGGTGGTAAAGACCGCTCATATCCATGGGCATCATCACGTTCTGGACCAGGCTGAGCATGGGCAGAAGTTGAAAGGATTGGTAGATAACACCCATGGTCCGACCGCGCCAGAGTGTCAGTTCATTTTCGCTGAGATCTGTGAGGTTGACCCTTGTCCCATTGGCCCGCACCCGAACCTCTCCTGAGGTGAGTTGGTCCACCCCGGTTAACATATTGAGCAGAGTTGATTTGCCGGCGCCCGATTTTCCAACCACACCCAGAAATTCACCGGGAAAGACATTTAAGTTTACCCCTTTCAAGGCCGGGAATGCCCCGGCTTTGGTGTGGTAGTGTTTGGTCACGCCAAGCAGTTCGATCAGGGGGGAAGTTGAGTCAGTCATCAGGGGCAGGAATCCAGTAAATTAAAATTTATCAAATGGCTCAAAGCCTTCAGGGAGAGTTTTTTTATTCATCCAGTGCTTCTTCTTTCTGGGTCATCACCAGCCAGGTGGGTTTGATGATCAGGTTGGTAAAAATGTCTCCCATTTTTTTGGGGGGATGGCGGAGATCGTTTTCCAGCCACCAGCGCATGAGTGAAAACGCCGAGGAGATGATGTGGTTGGCGGCTACGCCGGCTGAGATATTCTCCTGAGGCAGCCCGGATAAAAAGATCTCGGCTTTTTGACAGGCCCGGCTCTTCACTGGATCGAGGACAAAACGCAAGCTGTCATCCAGCAACAAAAAGCGAAAAATTTTTTGATTCTGCTCGATGTGCTGGAAGAGGGTTTCCCCGATTTTGTGAAAAAATTCCACCGGGTCTGCAACCAATTCTCCCGGCAGGGGCAGGTCAAGGAGCTGATAAAAATCGTCCAGTCTATCCTGGGCGACACTGATCAGCAGTTCATCCAGGCCGGTGTAATGGCGGAAATAAGTGCGGTAGCCGACATCGGCCCGCTGGGTGACGTCCTGGATGGTGATATTTTTATACCCATTTTCCAGGGCTTCGGCGATTAATGCCTCGCCCAACAGTTTTTGAGTTCTACGGATACGGCGGTCCTGGCTCATAGTCGTGGCACCTCAAATGCGTTATGGCATACGATAGGTCATAACTATATCGTCCGCAGGTTCGGCTGTCAAGGGGATAAGGACCCTCGAGAGAGTACAGGATTGTTAGTTGGGGGGCTTGGATAAGTAAGTCCCCGACCGCCCGGCCCTTCGATTGCGCTATATTTCGCGTTGGGGATTGGTAATTAATCCAGCTCTGTGATGGGAAATGACCTACCCCCCAGCCCCCTTCCAGCTGGAAGGGGGAGTGTATTATTCCGATCCAAATGCCCCTTTCCTCCAGGACAGGGGACAGGGGATAGGTTTATCTTTGATAGCTTTCAACGTTCAAACATTTTCCCCAAGTCCACTGTCGCCCGACCCTTCGATTCCGCTGCGCATCGGCTACTCAGGATGCCTATCCTGCGACCGAAGGAAGTATCGAAGGACTTCGAAAATTCACGGGCTATGGTAAGTAAGTCCCATTAAAATGGGACTCTTTCCTAGTTTGTCATCCTGAGCCATTCGCGAAGGATCTATGAAGAGATCAGGTAACAAGGGTAATTAATCCAGCTCTGTGATAGGAAATGACCTAACCCCCAGGGGGCTGTCCTAAAAGTAAGATAGGTGGGGGACAACAATCATATTTTGGTATATATTACCCCCAAAAGTGGGGGAAGAACCTCAGAATGTACCCAAAATCCATCTCTAGGTGGGGGGCTGTTCGAAAATTATGGACTTTTCAGACAGCCCCAGCGTATTATTCCGAGCCAAATGCCCCTTTCCTTCAGGAAAGGGGACAGGGGATAGGTCTATTTTTGATAGCTTTCAACTTTCAAACATTTTCCCCAAGTCCCACTGTCGCCCGACCCTTCGATACGCCGCCGCT
>CAZHHT010000129.1:0-9073 GCA_964532455.1 uncultured Anaerolineales bacterium | reverse complement strand
AATTTTTTCGTTTGCAGGCGGTGCTGTAAAAGGAATAGTTGCCAAGGTGTCCTCCATTCAATTTGTAATAAAACCCAATTCTATCAGGCTTCTTTGAAAAGTGAATAGTACTGTCAAAAATCACAGCATTACTTCATCGTAATCCTTTTTTTAATTCTCTTCCAGATATGTTCACCTACTTCCTGCAGGGGAAATCTGGAAACAATATCATCAAAGAAACCCTGGATAACCAATTGCTCTGCTTCGTGACGGGGAATCCCCCGGGAGCGGAGATAAAAAAGCTGCTCCGGGTCAATTTTTCCCACTGTAGAACCATGAGTACAGCGGACATCATTATTAAGGATTTCCAATCCAGGAATGGAATCAGATCTGGCGTCTGAATTAAGGAGTAGATTGCGGTTTGCCTGGTAGCCATCTATGTACTGCGCCCCGGGAGCAGTGTAGATCATTCCTCGCCAAACCGAACGGCTTTTCCCGTCTAGCGCACCTTTGAAGAGTAGGTCGCTGGTGGTTCGGGGAGCAAGATGACGCTGCACTGTATTATAGGAAAGATGCTGCTTATGGTCCGCAAAAAACATGCCGGATACTCTTCCTTCAGCACCCTGACCAATTAAGTCCACAGAAATGAAATGTTTGGACAGGGATGAACCCAGGGAGCCAATTTCCCATTCCAGGTATCCATCCCGATCAACAAGGGCTTTTTTATGACCAAAGCTCCATACCTGATCACCGTAAGATTGAATTTCAGCGATTTTCAAGTTGGCGTTTTTACCAACGAATATCTCTACATTTTCTCCAGTAAGAGAGGGTTTAGATCCTTTTTCAGGAGAGAGGGATTCATGGATATATGTCAAAGAGGATCCTTCCTCCAGATAAACCAGGAACTGGAAAAAATGTGCCGTTCCTTCCCAGGGGGCAAACCCAATACTAAATAGCGGCTCATCGACCTGAACGCCTTTAGGGACATAAATAAAAATTCCATGATTAGCAAAAGCTGCTGTTGCTGCAGCAAATTTCCCATCACGGGGAGATACAACCTTTCCCAGAATTTTCTCCACTAAACCGGGATATTTTTCTGCTGCTTCAGTGAGGTTTAAGAAGATAACCCCCTGTTCTTTTAGTCTTGCTGTTTGATTAATCTCCACTCCCGCAGGGCTGAGCAAGGCGACCGATTTTTTCGCCAGGATACTTTTTGTTAGAATGCTGCCAGTGATCTTCTCAGGAACCGCTTTGCCGTTTGGCAGTTGAATCTTTGTAAAATCAAATCCTGAAAGGGATGTTCTGCGCCAAGCTTCATCCTTCAGTGTAGGAAATGGCAGTTCCTGATATACATGCCAGGCATCGGAACGAAATTCCCGCAAGAGGGCAGGAGCCTTATCAGAATCCGCGATCATATCACGGGAAAAAATAAATCCCTTTTCAGGTTGTTTTTTTGCCATAATATTCCTTCATCAGCCGATTGATCCTTCCATTTGAAGCTGGATCAATCGGTTCATTTCTATCGCGTATTCCATCGGTAGTTCTTTTACCAGAGGTTCAATAAACCCTGAAACAACCATGTTGGTTGCTTCTTCTTCAGATAAACCCCTGCTCATCAGATAAAAAAGCTGTTCATCTTCTACTTTGGATACAGTAGCTTCATGGCTTATAGAGACATCTTGTTCATCGACCTCAATATAGGGATAAGTATCAGAGCGTGAAGTTTCATCCAGGAGAAGAGCGTCACAGACAACATTGGATTTGACATTAGTGCTGCCCTTATTTACTCTCATTAATCCCCGGTAAGAAGCTCTCCCACCATCTTTACTAATGGATTTTGAAACGATCTTGCTGGTCGTATCCGGCGCCAGGTGAATGATTTTGCCACCGGTATCATGGTGCTGCCCTTTGCCTGAAAAAGCAATCGAAAGGATCTCTGCATGAGCGCCCTTTCCCATCAGCATACTGGAGGGATACTTCATGGTTACTTTTGATCCCAAGTTGGCATCTACCCATTCCATGGTCCCATTTTCTTCCACACGAGATCGCTGAGTCACCAAATTATAAACATTATTGGACCAGTTCTGAATGGTGGTATAGCGGACCCGGGCACCTTTTTTCACAACAATTTCAATCACACCGCTGTGAAGAGAATTGGTTGTATACGTGGGTGCTGTGCAGCCTTCCACATAATGAACCTGGGATCCTTCATCAGCGATGATCATAGATCTTTCAAATTGCCCGATATTGGCAACATTCAGCCTGAAATAAGCCTGGAGCGGTAAATCCACCTTTAGACCTGGCGGTATGTAAACAAATGAGCCTCCCGACCAGACAGCACTGTTAAGGGCAGCAAATTTATTATCAGAAAAGGGGATGACTGTGCCAAAATATTCCCGGAACAGTTCGGGGTGTTCCCGAAGGCCATTCTCGATACTTTTAAAAAGAACGCCCTGCTCTGCCAGCTGTTCTTGGATACTATGGTAAATCATCTCTGATTCATATTGGGCACCCACTCCAGCCAGAAATTTTTGCTCCGCTTCTGGTATTCCCAGCCGATCAAAAGTATTCTTTATGGATTCCGGAATATCATCCCAGGATGATTCTTCTTTCTCAGTTGGTTTTACATAATAATAGATATCATCAAGATCCAGGTCTGAAAGATCAGGACCCCAGGTTGGCATTGGTCGCTTTTCAAAGTGCTCTAATGCTTTTAACCGGTACTTGAGCATCCATTCCGGTTCACCTTTCATCTGGGAGATTTCTTCTACCACACTCCGATCCAATCCCTTCCTGCTCTTAAATATATGGACTTCAGGATCACTGAATCCATATTTATAATCGCCAATACTATCGATTAATTTCTCGTCATTCGGCATGAGAAATACTCCTAAAATTTAGAGAAGGAAAGCGCCTTCTCTAAAAAGAATTAAACAACGTGCTTCTCCCGCAACCACTCATACCCCTCTTCTTCCAAACGGAGAGCCAGCTCAGGGCCGCCTGATTCAACGATTCTGCCATTTAACATTACATGGACAAAATCTGGTGTGATGTAATTTAATATTCTCTGATAATGTGTGATTACTAAAATGCCCTGGTCTTTTTTGTTGATTGTGTTGACTCCTTGCGCCACAATCTTCAAGGCATCGATATCCAATCCTGAATCGGTTTCATCTAAAATCGAAAATTTGGGCTCTAGAGTGGCCATTTGCAAAATCTCAACCCGCTTTTTCTCTCCCCCGGAAAAACCATCGTTCAGATACCTTCCGGCAAACGATTCATCCATGTCAAGAAGGGTCATTTTTTCTTTTAGTTTTTTTCTGAAATCAGGAATCGAGATACCCTTATCTTCAGGATTCTGCCCTTTTCTATGGGCATTGATGGCTGTCCTTAAAAAATTGGCAACCGACACTCCCGGTACGGCAATAGGATATTGAAAAGCCAGGAATAATCCTAACTTGGAGCGCTCGGTTGGATCCAAATCTAGCAAATCCTTCCCATCCAGAGTTGCATCTCCTTCTGTGACTTTGTACTTTGGATGACCCATTAATGCATATGCCAAGGTTGATTTTCCTGTCCCATTAGGGCCCATCACTGCGTGAACTTCACTTGATTTTATTGTGAGATTCACGCCTTTTAATATTTCAGTTTCTTCAACATTTACATGGAGATTATTAATAACCAGCTCAGACATTTATAACCGCTCCAATCATAGATCTTAAAGTATTTTGAGCATTTTTTGACAGGGAAAATTGTAGCATAGTTCCCCTGATAAGTCAATATTTAGGATAATTATCATATAAATTATTGACATTTATTTCTTTCAATGTTAGACTTTTTGTGAAAGATTAAAAAACCTGTGAAAACACTATGAGCAATAACACTCGAAATGGAGTTCTTCGAACCCTTCTCCTTAACCAGCGGAGAACTGTGAATGATTTGGCTGAAGCTGTGGATATTAATCCTATTTCAGTACGTCACCATATCACTAAACTGGAAGCGGAAGGTTTAATTGAGTCAGAAGAAGAACGTCACGGGGTCGGAAGACCCCGCTTGGTATACAGCTTGACCAACAAGGGTATGGAGCAGTTCCCTCAACGGTACCTGCAATTAACCCTTCGTTTGCTTCAGCAGTTAAAAGCTAACCTCTCTGAGAAGGAACTCGGTAAAATATTCCAGGATCTTGCCGTAGAAATTGCCGCTGAACTGACCCAGGACGTTAATCTGGAGGATCTAACTCTGAAAGAACGACTTCAGCTTCTTCAGGAAGTGTTGACAGCAGAAGGATATACGATCAATTTGCAGGAAGATGAAGACTATTATTATCTTATAGGAGCAAGCTGTCCCTATCGTCATGTTGGGGAAGATTTTCCGGAGATTTGTTTAGTTGACCAGGAATTGATCGCCCATTTTATCTCCACCCCACCGGTGCGAATTGAATGCATTCTCAAAGGCGATAAGCAGTGTAAGTACCTGATTAAGAAAACAACTGTACAAGGATAACAATGGCATTAGAAAATTGGCAGATAAAGAGTACAACTCCAGAACTGGCTGATGCACTTCACAAAGGGCTGCAGAATGTAATGGATCCAGAACTGGGAATGAACATCATTCAATTAGGACTGGTCAGAGATGTGCAAATCCGGGATAATAAAGCCCTCGTTACCATGATACTCACCACTCCCTTTTGTCCTTACGCCCCACAGTTGATGGAAGCTTGCCGCAGCAAAACAGAAGAAGTTCTGGGAATCCCAACAATAATTGAAATGGGTCGGGAATATTGGGACCGCTCTTTTATGGAAGATGATGCTGTGGATTGGGGTCTGTACTAAACCAGTAGATCCAGTATTCACAAATCAGATAACTACGAACTCATTAAGCTGTGGAATAACCAATTATATCTAAATCACCCCAGCTGAACATCCGGGCTGGGGTTTCTATAGCAGCGGGAGAAACCCAGATGAGGCCATCACTCAATCTTCTCACGGACGAGACAGTTCAAAGCATCATCGATGAGGGATTTGCCTTGCTGGAAAATCCCGGAATTGAACTGCACAATCAGGATGGCATGGAATTGCTCCTTGCGGCTGGAGCTGAAGCAGAGCTTGAAAGCCAGGTCATCAGAATCCCTGAAAAAATCGCCCGGAGTGCATTGGAGAGCTGTCCGAATTCCTTTGCTCTTTATAATCTCAGGGGAGATCCAGTTATTCAGTACGGATCAAGGCAAGTCTATTTTAATCCCGGCTCATCAGCCTTAACAATCCTTGACCGGGAAACCCGGAGAGCTCGTAAGGCGGTAACTGAAGATTTTATCCACTTTGTAAAATTAGTTGAAATGCTTCCCCAAATAGATGCCCAGAGCACAGCCATAGTCTGTTCAGACGTAACGGAGGAGATTAAGGATTTATACCGCCTGTATCTGGCATTAAATTACATGTCTAAGCCAATCGTTACCGGCGCTTTTCGAATTGATACCTGGCAAATTATGAAGGATCTTCTGGTAACAGCTGCAGGCGGATTAACGAATCTTCAGAAAATGCCAATAGCAATCTTTGACGTCTGTCCTTCCCCACCTTTAAAATGGAGTAGTCAAACCTGCCAGAATTTGATCGACTGTGCCAGGTTCGAAGTTCCTCTCCAGATTGTACCCATGCCCATGGCAGGAGCAACTTCTCCGGTAACTTTAGCCGGCGCGGTCGTCCAGCATACAGCAGAATGTTTGAGCGAGATAACGATTGCTCAATTGGCACAAGAAGGAGCAAGGATAGTTTGGGGCGGTTCTCCTGCCGTCTTTGATATGAAAAACAGCACAACCCCTATGGGTGCTGTAGGCACCTGGATGATTGATGTTGCCTATGCGCAAGTCGGACAGGCACTGCAGCTGCCAACTCAAGCCTACCTCGGTATGTCTGACGCAAAGGTCGTTGACGCCCAATGTGGACTGGAAACTTCTGCCGGAACTATCCTGGCAACCCTGGCAGGCGTAAACATGGTTTCCGGTGCCGGAATGATGGCCTTTGAAAACTGCCAGAGCTTCGAAAAATTAGTTATTGATGCTGACATTGCCGGGATGGCAAAACATCTCAGCCGGGGTATTCAGATCCGGGATGATCCCATTGCACTGGATCTAATCCGGGAAGTTGGCCACCAATCTGAGTTCATCATCCATGATCACACCCTCCGCTGGTTCAAAGATGAATTCTATTATCCCTCTCCCATTATAGACAGGCAAATAGCAGAAGAATGGGAAAGGAACGGCGCGCTAACCTGCTGGGACCGGGCGAAAGATCAGGTAAATAAGCTGGTTGACGGTTATAGAAAGCCAACCCTGGATCAATCCACCCGCGATGAATTGCGCCGGATTACAACTCGGGCTGCCCAAAATTCCGGCATGGTAAAACTTCCTCCTCTGCCAAATTAAAAACTCAAGGCATCTAATCCCTACAACAGATTCTCTCCAGATATGCATTTCCCAGTGTAGGTTTTACCCATCTTCCCAACCCCCCGAAAACCGGTCCTGTTCAAGCTATTATCTGCTGGATTTCCAACCCTCTGTTCACCCTTCCCAAATACTTCCATCTATGCTAAACTCTCCCTCGGTCAATCAACTAATTTACTTTCCGTTTCTGGCGTGCTGACCACACTGTCTGGAGACAAGCCCGAGGAAAGGAGGATATGATGCGAGATTACGAACTCGTCATTATCGTTACCCCGGAATTTGAAGAAGAAGCAACAACTGACATTGTAGATAAAGTTAAAAGTTGGATAAATGATACAGGGGGATCCATTGAATCTTTTGAAGAGTGGGGAAGACAAAAGTTCAGCTACTTGATCCGCAAACAAAAAGAAGGTCAATATTTCCTTTTCAATTTAAAACTGGAACCATCTGCCGTTGCTACTCTTGAAAATAATTTCCGCCTTCAAGAGTCCATATTGCGCTTCCTGATTATCAATCGGGATGACTAATTACCCAGGAGCAGGTTTTACCTACTCCGGTATTTGGATAGAAAAAGCAGCTGATTAGACTTTTCCTCGTTAAGGAGTCATTCCATGACCAGAGGTCTGAATAAAGTAATGCTCATTGGAAGATTGGGTCATGACCCTGAGATGCGCTATACACCATCAGGTCGTCCATTAACCAAATTTCAGGTGGCAGCGAGCCGCAATTGGAAATTAGCAGATGGCGAGAAAAAGTCAGAAACCGAATGGTTTAATGTGGTCGCCTGGGGAAAGCTGGCAGAGATTTGCAACCAATACCTTACCAAAGGTCAGCAAGTATACATTGAAGGACGTCTACATACGCGGCAATGGCAGGACGAGGAAGGCGGTAATCATTCATCAGTGGAAGTGATCGTCCAGGAAATGCTTATACTGAACAGCAAATCCGAAGAACAGGATTCAAAGTCTGACGAAGGAATCTTTTCAGAGGATGAATATCCCTTTTAATTTAAACTGGATATAATCTACTTTTAAGGAGTTGATAATGGCAGATAGAGAAGGTAAACACTACGACAGAGAGAGATACAACCGGGAAAGGGAATGCAGGTTTTGTGCAAACCCAAAAATGACAATTGATTATAAAGATATTGAGACACTGAGTCGGTTTGTGAGCGATCACGGGAAAATCCGGGCCCGGCGGCAGACTGGCACCTGCGCAAAACATCAGCGGGAGCTAGCCCGGGCAATCAAGCGATCACGCCACCTGGCTCTTCTTCCCTTTACAGGAGAATCCCTCCGCTAAGATAACCCTCAGTTTTTAATTAATCTCTAGACAGAAAAACGGTAAAAAATCATGCCTCAAAAAAATAAATTTCTTGCTCAGAAGGAAAAAGAAGACCGTCAAAAACGGATTATCATCATATCCACCATAACAATCCTGGTTGCTGTCTTCAGTTTGATTGCCTATGGTGTGCTGGATAAATATGTTCTGAAACCGAAAACACCTGTCGTTCAACTGGACTCCAGGACTATCAATGTTGTTGAATTTGAACAGCGGGTCCGGTTTCAAAGATTTCAGATTATCAATCAAACCTATCAGTTGATTGAATTTGTCCAGAGTTTAGGTGGAACGCCGGAGATATTCGCCTATTTTGAACAACAGATAACACTCGCTACCACACAGCTTTCACAACCTCTTTTGATCGGTCAAGAGGTGATCCAAACTCTGTCCGATGATCTCATAATTCTGGCGGAAGCCGAAAAAATGGGAATCGAAGTAGATGAGGCTCAAATTGATCAGGAAATCCGCTCAGTTTTCAGCTATTTCCCTGAAGGAACCCCAACACCTATCCCTACCAATGCACCACTTCCGACTTCTACAATGACCTCTCTGCAGATGACACTTGTCCCCCCGACGGATTCACCTGAAGGGGATCAGGAAGAGGATCAAAGCATAGTGCCAACAAATACTCCCCAGATTGAGGAAACGCCAGAAGGCGAACCAGATCCTACTGCAACGCCGCTTCTAATACCCACAGAGTACACCCTGGACCTTTTTGAAGAAAACTATCAGAATTACATGGATGTACTAATCAATGAGGGGATCAAAGAGCAGACTTTCCAAGACATGGTAAGAATGTATCTCTTCAGGGATAAATTGATGAATGCCTTGTCAGCGGATCTTCCTCGGACCCAGGAGCAGATATGGGTTCGACATATTCTTGTTGAAGATGAATTAACTGCTCTGGAGGTCACCAATAAATTGGCTGCTGGGCAAGATTTTGTCGTCTTGGCAGCAGAATATTCCTCAGACGATACCAACAAAGAGAACGGAGGAGATTTGGGTTGGTTTGCCCGCGGGATGATGGTTCCACCTTTTGAAGAAGCTGCTTTTGCGCTTGAGGTGGGCGAAATCAGCGATCCAGTTCAAACTGATTTCGGCTGGCACATTCTGCAGGCACTTGGCAAAGAACAGCTGCCAATTGATGAGGCAGCATTCGAAAATCTTCGAAATCAGCTTTTCAATGAATGGCTGATTGAAAAAAGACTTGAGTACCAACTGGAAATAAATGAGGACTGGATTTCCCTTGTTCCGAGCGAACCAGAATTGCCGCAGGAAGTTATTGATTATATTCAATTCCAGGCCAGTCAGCAG
>CAZHHT010000128.1:1859-9272 GCA_964532455.1 uncultured Anaerolineales bacterium | reverse complement strand
TGCGGGCGAAAGAGATCGAAGCGGATGAAGTGCGCCGCATCCTGATCGATGAACTCCATAATACTTTTATCACCCCCCTGGACAGGGAAGACATCTTTATGATGTCTCTTTATATCGACGATATTATTGATTACTGCTTCACAACGGTGGAGGAGATGCAGTTGCTGGAGATTGATGCTGGTGACCATTTAATCAATATGGTGAAGCTGACCAGGGAAGCGACCGAAGAGCTGGAAATGGCGTTTCACCGCTTATTTGCAAACCCCCGGGTGGCAGGGGATCACGCCCGCCGGGCGAAAAAGATCGAAAATGAAGTTGAACACCTGTACCGGGTAGCTATCGGCGAGTTGTTCACACAAGCCAAGGATTTCAGCCCGATGATGGTTATGCTCCGCCGCCGGGAAGTTTATCGACATGTATCCAATATGGCCGATCAGGCGGATAAAACAGCGGATGTGCTGGGTATGGTAGTGATGAAACTTACTTAAAAACACCTTAGATTTTTGCAGATTTGTTTAGCGCGCGGCTGGATTCTCATGCGGCGCGCTAATCATTTTAATTGATCCCCTGTTTGTTTCTCCCGACTGGATGAAGCCTGCCTGAGCAAAGGAAACTTACTGAGGTTGTATTTCAACACTACCCCAGATAAAATAAGAACAGATTCAGAACGAATATAATCCCGAGGAAATCATTCTCAGTATGGTCTCACCTGTCCTGGGAGTACATACCGGTCCCCGGGCTGTAGCTATCTGCGGGTACACTGAATAGAGGCGATACGGGCCTTTTGATTCAATTCCGCAATAGAGCGAAGTATTAATCTCCACCAGATGACAAAGTAAGGATAATGATTATAGGAGAATATATCTGGGACGAACCATGGAATACACAAGGATATCTCCTCAACTCATTTATAACGATAAGAACCCGATCTATTAATTTGTGAGCTCACTGCTAATAACCGTAGATGACGGATGTTAAAATACAGTAGAGGTTTATCCTGAATCAATATCAAAAAGGATAGAAAATATGGTCGATAAACAAAGAGAATCTGCCCAGGAAAATGATCAAAAAAAACCATCTCTATTGGATTGATTGGTTATGGTGGGATTGGCAAAATGCATACAGTTAATTGGCGCAATCTCCATCTCTATTATCCGGATATTCCTGTGAAGTTAAATCTTCAGGGGGCAGCAGCAAGAACCCGGGATTCGGCAGATCAGGCAGTACTGCAAGGTGGATTTGAGTACGGAACAACAGATTACCAAGAGTTATTAGATGATCCGGAGATAAACTTGATTGATATCTGTACACCAAATAATCTTCATTATCCAATCTTTAAGTCGGCCCTGGTTGCGGGCAAACATATTTATTGTGAAAAACCCCTCGCGTTGAATCTGGAAGAAGCAGAGGAAATGCTGCAACTGGCGGAATTCTCAGACCGAATTATCCAATTGGCGTTTAATTATCGTTTTATTCCTGCAGTCATGAAGGCAAAACATCTAATAGATGAAGGTTTCCTGGGAGATGTGATAAACTTCCGGACCCAGTATCTTCATACGGGTTATTTGAACCCTGAAAAACCGATGTCCTGGCGGCTTTCTCAGGATAAAGCGGGAGGTGGAGCTCTGGTTGATCTCGGATCCCATGTGATTGATCTGATGCTTTATCTAGCTGGTCCCTTTAAAAGGATCATGACTCAAACTAAAACTTTCATAAATCAGCGGCCAGTAGGAGCAGACAGCAGAGAAACAACCGAAGTCCTGGTTGATGATCATGCCCAAATGCTGGTTGAGTTAATCACAGGAGGTGTGGGAATCGTTGAAGTATCACGGGTAGCACAGGGGACAACAGATGATTTAAGTTTTGAAATCCACGGCAGCCAGGGATCAATTAAATTTGATGTGATGGACCCCAATTGGCTCTATATTTATGACGCGAGAGAGAACAAGAAACCCCTGGGTGGCAACCACGGCTTCAAACAAATCCAAACCATGCACAGTTATCCCGGGAATCAAATTCCAGGTGGGAGAAGCCTGGTGAATGCAATAGGCATGCATGCGAACTCCCAATACCAGATGATCCGGGCGATTCATGGTCTACAGCCAGCCAGTCCATCAACCCGGGATGGCTATTACATTCAGCAAGTGCTTGATGCAAGCTACCGTTCTGCCCGGGCAGAACATTGGGTGGAAATTCCAAAGTTGAGCGAATAATAGCCCTTAAGTTAATTTTAGGTTCTTTCAAAGCTTAGATTCAACAAGCAAGTGCAACAAAGAGAAGATTAAATGAGTGAGATGGTGTAGGATATTCTCCAAGACCTGCAAGTCAAAGGAGAACAATGACCTACACGCAACTCACTCAAGAACAAAGATACCAGATATCTGCATTATTGAAAACAGCACAATCACAAACAAAAGTAGCAGAGGTGATAGGAGTACATCGTTCAACAGTAAGCCGGGAACTCAAGCGAAACCGAGGCAAACGAGGATATCGTCCACAACAAGCACAAAGAAAAGCAGAATCCAGCCAGCAGAAAGCAAAAGCCAGGATACAAAGACTTGTTTGGGAACTGGTGAAACAAAGACTGCGTCTGGATTGGAGCCCGGAGCAAATCTCTGGACGATTGAAGAAATCTGGCTATGCTATCAGTCATGAATGGATCTACCAGTATGTGTATGTCGATAAACAATCAGGAGGGGACCTGTGGAAACATCTACGCTGTCAGAAAAAGCGTCGAAAACGCATAAATAGCAGAGACCGGAGGGGAATAATCCCCAATCGGGTTAGCATTGATCTGAGGCCAGGTATTGTTGATAAACGCAGTCGTTTAGGTGATTGGGAAGGAGACACAATTATTGGAGCTAGACACAAAGGAGCTGTACTGACCCTGGTTGAGCGCAAATCCGGCTATACACTTTTAGGTGCTCTTCCCAAAAAAGAAGCCAGCCAGGTTGAGGCCCAGGCTGTCCGCCTGTTGCAAACAGTACCATATTTGAAAACATTGACAGTAGATAATGGCAAAGAGTTTGCTAACCATTCCAGGATCGCAGAGCAAACCGGCGCCGATGTCTATTTTGCCCATTCTTATGCATCTTGGGAACGTGGTACAAATGAGAATACAAATGGTCTAACCAGACAATATTTACCGAAGAAACGCAGGCTGGATGATGTTGATGAGCTGGAGCTTCTTTTTATTGGTCATCGGCTAAATCATCGCCCTCGTAAACGACTTGATTTTCTCACACCTCATGAAGTATTCTTTGAGGGGCTTGTTGCAGTAGATACTTGAATCCAAGAAGTAAAATAACAGAAAAATTTTATTTTACTGACACCTGCCGGTGGTTTTTCCCAGCAGGTGTATCTATACGTATCTCCAGGTGATCCCAAGTGTTGTTAGTTGTGCCCCGAAGAAGCGTTCCCGCACATTTGTGAAAACCTTGCAATTAATTTCGTTTTAGTGTATTATTTTATTAGTAAAGAATTTGTAATTATTCCTTTTATCTATGGATAATATTGAACGCTTGGAGTTATTGGCTACCGTAGCTGAGATGTACTACGTTCAGACCCTAACTCAGGCAAATATCGCAAATAGATTAAAATTTTCCCGCTCTAAAGTATCTCGCCTTTTAACTGAGGCCAGAGAGAATGGGATGGTTGAAGTATCTATTCATCACCCTCTTCAGCGAGACCTTGAATTAGAAAAACGTATAACCGAACGATATGATTTGAAACGAGCTTTGATCATAAAATCAGGGAATCAAACTCTGAATCAAATGTTACGTTCCTTAGGTCGTTTAGGGGCAAATTATTTAAACGAAAATCTGACAGATGGCAGCATCCTGGGGATCGGGTGGGGAACAGCGGTATATGAAGTTGCCCAAGCATTACGACCCCGGAGATTAAATAATTTTCGTGTTGTCCAAATCATCGGGTCAATCGGATATGGCGACCCCGTAATTGATGGTCCGGAAGTAGCGCGGCGTATCGCAGCTAATTTTTCTGGATCTTATCACACACTGAATTCACCGGTGATTGTCCAGGATCGTGTCACGCGGGACAGCTTACTTAATGAACGGAATATCCGGGCGGTAGTCTCAATGGCAAATAAGGCTGACTACATTTTGGCTGGCATTGCCAGTTCCAATCCGGAGAGATCTGGTTTGGTTCGAGCTGGATATCTTCTAGAAGAAGAGCTAAATCTAATTAATGAACGATCGGGCGCAGTTGGAGACATCTGCGCTTTTCTTTTTAATCAAGATGGCAAGTACAACAGGATCGATTTCAATAAACGTGTTGTAGGAATCTCACTCGATCAGATTAAATCAGCCCCCGCTGAAGTAATTGGCGTAGCTGGTGGGGAAGAAAAAGCAGACGCAATTCTTGGTGCCTTACGAGGGAAATTAATAAATACCCTTATTACTGATGACCAAGCTGCTGAGATCGTATGTCTATCCCATGAAGGGAGTGTTGACCATTGAAATTCACGCCTTAAAACCTTCTGGACCTTTATTCCGCTTTATTAAGGAAGATAATTTTGTCTCCGGAGTCGATATTGAGCAAGTTGAGCTGCTTGATGATTGATCAAGTAATAAGGTCATGATTATATATCAAGCAACGATAACTGCAATTGGTCCTTATGTTGCGGAGTTCATTGAGCATAATATCTTGGTCCTTTTTGGAGACCAAGCTCCAGAAGAATTAGCTGAATTTTCCATACTTTACGATGGTAAAGAGATGCAAGAAACTTTAGCTATTGGTGATGCTATTTACCTGGGTGATGCCGAGTTCAAAATATTGGCGTTTGGAGATGTAGCGAATGATAATTTAAAAAACCTTGGCCACCTGATCCTTAAGTTTAATGGTGAGACAGAACCAGAAATGCCTGGAGACGTCTGCGTGGAAGCCAAGCCGCTGCCGACCATAGAGCCGGGATTGGAATTCCGAATAGAAGAAGGAAAATAGAATAGGATAGAGAATTAATGAAGACACTACGTGAACGATTAAGACAACATGAAGTTGATCATGGGCATCCTATTCGAGTAGGATTGGTTGGCGCTGGCCAAATGGGGACCGGTTTGATCAGTCAAATGGAATTGATGGAAGGCATGAAAGCCATTGCCGTGACGGACGTAATCCCCGGAAGATCATCTGCTGCATATATTGAAGCAGATGTAAATGGCGAAATAGTAAAAGAGGTAAGAGATGCCGCTGAGGCTGAAGACGCTATTTCAAAAGGATTACGTGCTGCATTATGTTCTACAGAAGAATTACTTAAAATTCCCAACCTGGACATTATTGTTGAGTCAACGGGAATCCCCGAAGTAGGCGCTCAGGTCTGCCTGAAAGCGATTGAAGCAGGAAAACATGTTGTAAACATGAACGTTGAGGCGGATGCTACCATTGGTTATTACTTTGGCCAGAAAGCAAAAGAAGCCGGGGTGATTTACACCTTAGCTGCCGGAGACGAACCAGGTTCAATTAAGGAACTGTATGATTTTGCAGATGCCCTTGGGTTTGACATTTTGGCGGTTGGCAAAGGCAAAAACAATATATTAAACCGGGCGTCAAACCCGGATAGTGTATCCGCGAAAGCAAAAAAGAAAAAAATGAGTCCAAAGATGCTGGCATCTTTCGAAGATGGTACGAAGACCATGGTTGAAATGACATCAATTGCCAATGCGATTGGATTTGAACCAGAAGTTCGTGGTGCATATGGACCAGATGTGACGGTGCAGGATTTACCGAAAGTGTTTTCCCCCCAAGAAAATGGCGGAATTCTAAAAGGGAAAAAAGTAGTAGATTATGCGGTAGGACCAGCTCCGGGAATATTTGTGATTATTACTACTGATAGAGAAAAGATCATCAGGGATCTGAATTATCTTGGCCTTAGTGGTCATAATGGATATTGGTGCCTTTACCGTCCATATCATCTTGCGAATTTAGAAACCCCGATTTCTATAGCCAATGCGATCCTGAATGGTCTTTCAACATTAGTATGTTTACAACCACCAACGGCTGAAACAATCACTGCTGCTAAACGAGATCTAAAGAAGGGAGAAAAGATCGATGCTCTCGGTGGATTTACAGTGTATGGCATGATTGAAAAAGCTTCCGTTGCCAATCAAGAGAACCTTCTTCCGCTTGGTTTAGCAGTTGGAGCAACCTTAAAAACAGATATTCCTATGGGAACAGCATTAAAGTATGAAGATGTAGAGCTGGACAATTCGCAACTGATCTGCGAGCTGCGTCGGAAACAGGATAAAATGCTTGCCTCTAAAGTATAGGGCATAAAAAAACGATGTCTCCCAAACAGCCCAAGCTACCCGGAAGTGCAGTTGAGCGTTTAAGTGCTACTTACCAGTACCTGTTAAGAAACAAAAAAACCTAAGTTGAGCGCAACCAGGCTAAACCGCGAAATCAGGGATACGATGATCTCTTCCGAGCTTTGCCAGGAGATGGTGACCACTCTTGAATCAGCCTCAAGAGTGGGATTGTGTATTGGAAAAATCAGCGAAGCAAGCATTCGGCTTCAAGATAACATTTACCTGGTAACAAAAAAGGCTGTGGATTTCACCAAATAGCTGATAAAGACCTAATATTAGCTGCGGCGACTTCTGACAGCGTGATCGATGAAAACCAAAACCCAAAACACTGGGAATGGCATCTAGAGATTTATAGAACAGATGATTCTGTTAAAGCTATCGTGTTAGCCCAACCTGCGGCAGTGATGGCGTTGGCGAGCAAAATGAAATTACCACCAAGTGAGTTGTTGCCAGATGCCGCCGAGATTGTTGGGCAGATTCAAATAAGCAGGCCTGATTTACAGGCAATCTCCAAAGAGATAGAACACGTAAATCATTTGATAATCCCGGGAATAGGCATTTTGTCCTGGGGAGATGAACTCTCTGAAATAGTTTTAAATCTAGAAATAATTAACCGGTGGTGTGAAATTTCTTTGATGGCCAATAGTTTATAGACGAAAGGAATTTCTATCTGCAATAAACGACAAGGTCGTTTTTAACCTCTAACAAAACCTGGTTAAATAAGGTAAGATAAACAAAGTATAGTGAAAAGAACTAGAATCTTTGTTAATCAAGAGGTGAGAATGACCTTTTTGTTTGTATTGCAATAACCTTTCCATACATCGGGGTATATCTTTGCCAGCAGATCCAGGAAGCGATAAGCTATCTGAAGCAAAGAGAATTCAAGCTAGATAATCAGCAGCATAGTCAGGCGCAATGCCTCTACAATCTGAAATATCTCACAAAGAACCCTTTTCAATTCCGGCTACGCATTTGGTCTGGAACCTTTATGGCGCCGGATATGATAAATTCGGTCGGAAAGGAAAACCAGAACAAGTCCCTACACCTCAACCAGGGCCAGATCAACTTCTGGTACGGATCGATTGTGTTG
>CAZHHT010000128.1:0-1849 GCA_964532455.1 uncultured Anaerolineales bacterium | reverse complement strand
GTCTGGTTTTCGGGATCATCGACGGTCTTGCCTGGATCGATTGTGTTGGGATCTGCTATTCCGATATAAAGCTGCTCAATCAGGGGGAGAATCATCCAAAATTGAAAGGGATGAATTTATCTGTCCGCCCAACTAGACCGGGGCATGAGATATCTTTTACCGTAGTGCTGGTTGGCGACAAACTTCAGGATCAATTTCAGATTGGAGATCGGTATGCCATTCAACCCGAGGTCATTCATCAGGAGAATAAACTCACTTATGGGTTTTCCCTGCCTGGGGGACTAACCCAGTACCAATTGATTGGACCAGAGCTGCTCAACACCGATGAAGGGATAAGCATCTTAAAAATTCATGAAACCCTGGGGTATGCAGAGGCTTGTTTGTTAGAACCTTGGGGGAGTGTCCTTTCAACGTATGACAATACCAGGCGCCTTGTTCCCAAACAAGACGGGAAAATGTGGATTATTGGTAATCCACAGGACTCAACCGATTATTTCTTCTCGGAATATCTGGATTTTCCTGACACAATTTATATCTCCGATCTCAATCCTGAACTGGAAGAAAAGATCATTAAGACAGCCAAAAATGTCCAAAAACGAGATCAGATCAAGGTTGGCCAATACAAAAGATTAATTTGCGAGACGGATCCCACCCTTAAGTTTGATGATATTGTGGTTGTTAAACCTCAATCTGCGGAACAAATAGAGCTCCTGATATCATTGATTAATCCCGGAGGCTTGATCAATCTCGTTGGGACCAAACCCCTGGCTAAAAAAGTTCAACTAGACGCCCAGCGCATCCATTATGATTTTGTTTCCTTGGTAGGAAATTCAGGCAAAGATCTGGCCACTTCCTATGGTGTAAAGCGCAATCGATCTGATCTGTTCCAAAATGGTACCGCTATTTTATATGGAGCAGGTGGTCCCATTGGCCAAATGCACCTGCAGCGGGCTATCACAAGTTCAAAAGGGCCAGATAATTTAATTGTTGTGGATGTAAATCAGGAGCGTTTGGACTATATTAAACAACGGTTTGGTCAATTAGCAATAAAGAATAACAAAACTTTGGATATGATTAATCCCGTAACTTGCGGAGAAAACTTCGATCAGCAGATTAAGGAAACTATGGGCCGAGAAGTTGCTGACGATGTGATTGTGATGGTTCCCAATCCAGACGTGTTAGAGCAAGCCGGGTCGTTATTGCATGAATACAGCCTGCTCAATTTATTTGCCGGCACACCATCGGGCACCTTCTTTCCAATTGATATTTCGAATATTTATTTAGGAAACCTGCAAATAACAGGGTCCTCTGGATTAAGCTTTCAGCATATTCGCGCCGCCTATGACCTATCCAGAAATGGAATAATCAACATTAATGCTTCAGTTGCTGCAGTTGGAGGAATGGGAGTCGCCCAGGAGGCAATCCGGGCAGTTGAAGAACACCGTGTACCGGGGAGGGTTGTCATTTATCCCCAACTGGTTGACTTACCATTGATGAGTATTGAGGAGTTAGGGAATAAATATCCCGCTATTTCCCCGGCGATTGGTGAAGGCAATCTCTGGACTATTGAAGCAGAAAGAATTCTGATGGAAATCGAGCAGAGTTAGAAGTAGATGGAACTCCGTTCCGAATCGCGTGAATCACCCGGCTGAGAGGCTCATACCTGTCAGCCCGGGTTTATCTTATTAACTTACCTTGGCGGCCAGCGGGATTTTCCCCTTTGCCAAAATTCTATGAATATCTAGGCATGAATCGCCTGGCCGGTTACAGCTTTGGCGGCTTCGTGCAGTACTTTGAGACCATCAAAAATCAAGGGCAAGTTGTAACCGACTAACCTGGCCTCTCCCTT
>CAZHHT010000127.1:0-9365 GCA_964532455.1 uncultured Anaerolineales bacterium | reverse complement strand
GTGTAAAGAGGCAGGGCTTATTTTATTCGACTGCAGGGTTCTTATTTATTATTAGGTATGTGAATTTACTTACTCCAGCCAGAGATCATCATCTAATTCAAAATTATCCAGCTCAAAATCGTCCTGGTCATAATCATCCTGAGTGTAATCATAATCATCCAGAATATATTCTTCCTGGTCTGAGAAAGGCATATCAAACATGGATAGATTCACCCCCTCTTCCAAAAAATCGAGCCGTTCCAGGGCTTGTTGGATGAGCTCAACTTCATCCTCGCAGACTTCGCCATCGAGCAGTTGATGAATTGCCAGACCAGCCTCTTCTCCCCCAATTTGGGACAGTGCCCAGATTGAAGCCCCTCGGATTTCAGGAAGATCATCCAATAGATCCAGGATAACCGGAACTGCATCTTCCAGGATTAATTCCCCACAGGCGCGGACGGCTTCCAGCCGAACTTTAGGAGAAGAATGCTGTAGTTGGTCAAACACCATTTCACTATACTGGTGATCAAAAGACCGGCCCATGGCAAAAACCGCGCTGGCGATCCAATCCTCGCTAGCACTATCGTATGCCTTAAGGATATGTTTATTGACTTCAGGGTGAGAAGAATAACTGAAAGCTTCCAATGCCCTCCGTTGAACCTGGGAAGGTTGATCGCTTTCTAGGATTTGCAGTATTTTATCCTCTATTTGGGTTTTTATTTCAGCGCTAATTTTATCCAGCTCCCCCCGATAAATATACTTCCCCAAAACAGCGGTGGTCACTGCCCGGACGTCAACACAATCCTCTTCTTCCAGAACATATAAAAAGAAGGGGACAAGATCATCGGTATCAAATACTTCAATAGCCCGGGTGGCGAAGAAACGCACCTGTTCATCCGAATCTTTGAGACCGATACGAAAGATCGGTTCAAAAGTCAGCAAGTTATTGGTATCTGTCAGCTGTTCCAGGTCATCAACTAAAGCTCTGCGTCGGTCAACACTCACATCTTCCCAGATACCTGCCAACTGAGAAAGACTTTCCGGATTGATATCCGACAATCGATAGAGAAGGAGAGGATCAAGAATCTGATCATCATCGAGCAAGGCCGTCAAGACCTCGTCAAAAGGGGCATCTTCCAGAGGAGAAAAAAGTGGCTCTTCCATTAGGGTAATTGTACAGGTGAAGTGAAATCCAGGATATTAAAGTAGATTAACAGCAGCACAACACTTATAAAACCTACTGCATTAACAACATTCTGAACATTTTGGGAAATCCGTTTGCCGGTAATCAGCTCGGGTAGTACAAATAAAATTCTGCCTCCATCCAGAGCAGGGATAGGCAGCAGATTTAATACACCCAGTGATACAGTGATCGACACCACAAATAACAGCACATTAACCGTTGAAGATGTTCCGGGCAGCAGCTGCTGCTCCTTAGCTCCTTCGTAGATATCATACATACCTTTATAGCCAACCGGACGACCGGCTGCTTCCCCTGTGCCCCTGATCAGCTGTCCCGGCAATTTCATCACGGCGATGCTGTGTTGCCCTGTTGCAGAAATACCTAGTGGAAGGGCTTGGAACCAGCTAATCTCCCTGGCCGGGCTTGTCATAACGATCCCAATTGCGCCTTGATTTTCAGGAGGGTTTTCTCTGGGTATCAGTGTAATCAGGTCAATATTGCCGCCGCGTTGGTATTCAATTTGAATTTCCTCACCCAGGTGTGCATAAATTTCACCTCTCAGAGCATCATAACTGCCCGCCTCATTTTCGTTAATGCTGAGTATCTGATCTCCAGGTAACAGACCAGCTACCTGGGCAGGTGAGTTCTGGGCGACTTCCAGGATCTCGATAACACTCATATCGGGAACACCCAGCTGGCTGAACACTACCGAATAGATCACCACAGCTGCCAGTAGATTCATTATCGGTCCTGCCAGGTACACTCCTATCCGTACCAGCGGTTTTGAAGCAGCCAGGCCGCCTTCAATTTCCGGTTGACTTTCACCCAGGGGTTTCACAAATCCACCCAAAGGTATCCAATTCAGAGTATATTCTGTACCCCGGAATTTAAATAATTTGGTAATCCTGGGCGGAAAACCAATCCCAAACTCTTCAACCTTAACGCCAAAGATAAGGCAGGCTATAAAATGCCCTACCTCGTGCAGGATTATCAGGGAAGCTAGTACACCAATAAACTGTAAAATGTTATTAACCATAAGGTTTTCCGTTAAATCTTTACTGCTGTTTATACTTCATATTGCCAATATATACTGCTTATTACCAGGTATAAAATTATACCTCAGGGAAATCCGGTTCGAGAAGACGGGCAGGACCGCCAGGGGTGCATTCTAATATGGATTTAACACCTGCAAGGGAACCTAATTTTCTCTTAACCTTATCTGCCTCCTTAACCGGACAGATGACATGAACATTAGGTCCAGCATCAATTGTAAAACAAACCGGTAAACCATTCCTTCTCCAAGTTTGCACTGCCCGCATTACTTCCAAAGTGCCTGGAAGCCAGTAATACAAGGGAGGATCTGATGTCATCATCACTGCATGCATCAGATTGCAGTCCTGTTCCACAATGTCAGCAAAGACCGGGAAATCTCTCTCCAGCAGAGCTTTCCGGCAGATTTCCAGCCGCCTGTCCGCATCCTCCACCCTGGCTCCCTGGATAGGAGATTTATCAGCCAATGTGTGACCTAAAGAAGATCCGGTTTCCTTATGTTCCTTGCTGATAAGGACAATCAAATCCGTCAGATCCCAATGATCCGCACTGGCAATTGAAAAAGCATAGGAAGAGTCATGATCTGTACCCGCCTGCCACTCTACATAACCTTCTGGTATCGACCGGCTGGCGGAGCCTGATCCGGTTCTGGCTAGCTGGGATAGTTCCCTCTCCGATAAATACAATCCGGCAGCGCTGCTGGCTGCGCAGCTTAAGGCAGCGAAGGCGGAAGCGGAGGAGGCAATCCCGGCTCCGGTGGGAAAGTTGTTTTCACTTTCTACGTTAGCAAAGGCGTTTAATCCGCTCATATTCCTGATCCGGTTCAACATTGTGCTCACTCTCTGTAAGGCAGTCCCCTCTTCAGGAATCCCGTTCAAGATTAATTGGTCCCCTGCTAAAGAGGAATCAAAACTGACCCTGGTGCGGGTTTCCAATTCCTGTAAATTCATCGAGAGGGAACTATTAGCCGGAATCCTTAACTCCTGGTCTCTATTCCCCCAGTATTTTATAAAGGCGATATTTGGATGAGCTGCTGCGGAAGCGGTTGAAATCATATAATTCTCTTTGAAATTTAAAGAATAAATCGAATTTTACTCAGTAGGCAGATAAAGGGTTGGAAATAAACAGCTAATATCGCCTTGCCAAGACTGGTTAAACTCCAGCGGGGTTGTGGAGTTGATTAGGATATGACCGGAGAAACCCTCCAGGAATCTCTGCAGCAGTTCATTTTGTCCTGGTAATGGCAGCTGACCGCATAATTCCCGGATATAACGGGCTTGATTTTCCTGGACCACTACCCGGTTATCCACACTGTAGGTCAGGCCGGCAACCTCGGTGGGGTTCAATTGGGAGGAATCCGGATTTGTTTCCTGAAGGATCAAGCTAATTTCCACTAAAGCTGTCTGATCAAGTAACAATATATAATTCCAAGAAAGATTACGGTCCCTGAGAATGGTTAGGAATTTTTCTGAGGGCTGGGTGGGTTCATCCAGCCAGAACGCTCCCCGCAGATTCAGATCCCGCTGGATACCGTCCTCTGCCTGGGAGGGAAAGAGCGGGAAAAACAACTTTATCTGCTGTGCATCACCGGAGCGACTCAACCAAACCCCCTGCAGGAGTGGTTCAGGTTTTGATAAATCGTCCACATAAATCAAAAGGGTAAAGGGATCCAAGGGAGCAGGTTCTTCTTGCTGTTCCTCTAACAGAACCGGACCCCTGGTTTTTTGAATCGTCTGTGCTGGTCCCTCTCCATCGGAAAACAGGGTCTGGCTGGCCTTAATTCCCAGGAACAGGAACAGGCCGAAAAACACTGTAAAAAGGACCAGCATGACTTTTGATTTCATAATCCTCACAAAAAGGAGCAAGCCGCCTGTCTGGGATGACCTCCCCAGTGGGCAAAATACTCTTTCTGCTCTTTTTTTGTATCATACCACTTCCCCGTGTTTATCAGATTCCGGCTTGTGATAAACCAGAAGAACAGGTGATCAAATGCAGCATGCTAGTGCCCTGATTAAAACAAAAAATCGGGCTTGATATTCTATCTGGGTCATAAGAGCCAGTGAAAAATCAGCCCGATCGCTTATTTAAATAATTTTAGAATGTGATTTATCTGAAACTGCAGTTTATTTTACGATCACAGATAAAATGCCTAAAATGATCCCAAAGGGGAATCCCAAAAGAGACCAGGCTAGGTAGGGAATGGCTTCATCCTTCTGCTCCCATATCTCCCGGAAGCGAGGTAACAAATCCCGGACAAATTCCGATTCATCCATCACCCGGATATGGAAATCCCACCAGCTATACTCAATTCTTTCTAAGACCGCTTTCATACCAATATCCTCCAACTTCATTTTGAGGTAGATAATTTCTTAACCTTGCCCTTTTCATCCACAACCGCACGGACAATCCGATTGATTTTTTTCCCTCCGGGGCCTGAGACTTTTTTCTGGTAAACCAGCAGGATATCCGATGATTTGTCCCCTTCCCGGGGAGTAACCTTGGGTTTAACACCTTTTAGATCTGGGTGTTTCCGGTAAACCTCCTGGGATACTTTGTCAATCAACTTCGCTTCCATGATAACCTTACCCATCGCCCTTATTTCCCATATGTGGAGTTAGCGTATGCTCTCCTGCGCATGAAGGCAGGCACATCCAGCGGATCCCTGCCCATTTCAAAACGCTGGGGGGATTCTTCTTCCTCATCTACCACTTCTTTAACTATCTTCCTGGTGATCGGCTCAGGTATTACTCTTTCCTCTCTGGAGAAGGAGGTAAAGACATCCTCAAATGTAGTAGCTCCCAAACCAGTGACGATCAGGTTCACCTGGACCTTTCCCTGGAATCTCTCATTCTGGGTTGCGCCAAAAATCAACTCTGCATCAGGAGGGATTTGCTCCTGCAGAAAATTCAGCGCCTGGCCTATATCAGATAAGGTTAAATCCATTCCGGAAGTGAAATTGACAATTAATCCGGAGGCGTTGACTAACGAAACATCTTCCAGCAGCGGGTGATAGAGGGCTTGCTTGACCGCGTTGACTGCTTTTCCTTCCCCTGAAGCCTGCCCGATACTCATCAGTGCACCCCCACCTAATTCCATCAAACGTTGAATATGGGCAAAGTCGACATTGATGATACCGGGTTCTGTAATCAGTTCGGTAATGCTCTGCACAGCCTGGCGCAGCACGTCATCTGCCAGATGGAATGCTTCTGACAGGGTGGCTTTCTCGGAGACCGTTTGCAACAACCTTTCGTTGGGGATAGTGATTAGTGTATTAACATGCGGCTGAAGTTTTAATAAACCTTCAGCGGCATTCCTCTGGCGTCCGCCAACTTCAAAAGCAAAGGGTTTGGTAACCACCGCAATAGTGGCAATCCCCATATCTTTAGCAATCTTGGCTGCCACAGGAATGGATCCAGTTCCTGTACCGCCCCCCATTCCAGCGGTCAGAAATACCATATCCGCACCTTCTAAAGCCAGAGCGATATCACTTTTACTTTCCAGGGCGGCCTGTTCACCAACCCGAGGATCTCCCCCGGCACCTAAACCGCGAGTCAACTTGGTTCCCAACTGCAGTTTAACGGGCGCCTGGCTGTAAGCCATAGCCTGCCGGTCAGTGTTGGCAATAATAAATTCCACCCCAGATAAACCAAAATGAATCATGCGGTCAACCGCATTGCTGCCTCCACCGCCCAGTCCCATTACTTTAATGACAGGGATATAAGGAGGGTTTTCCCAATCTCTTAATCGCTGATCATATACTTGCTCGTTAAACATAGTGATTGCTCCTCTGACTCGAATCCGGGTTATCCCGGCGGGCCGCTGAATTCAAGTTTCGACTATATCGCTGCTAACAATGATGCAATTTTTGTACCATCTCCATCAATTCTCCTCACCATACACCCTTGACTTCGGAGCCGGGAGAGATCGTCTTCTGAAAAGTTTTCTTCTCCGCCCAAGACTGTGACTTGGTCAGCCCGCATGGCTTCATCCAAGGAAAATCCGATGGTGGGTTGATGCCGTTTAATAAATCCCCGGGTTACATTCAGGTGCCAATCGGCAATCCCCCACTCAAAGGTCGGGAGCAGTAAATAATGGGAAAAACGGAACCCCTCAGGGGATTTTTTAACCGTTTTCGCTTCTCCATTCAAAAAATGGTTCACGATAGGCTTAGGCGTGCCATCTTCTTGATACCAGCTGTACTGCCCTGCGCAGCAGTTCTCTTCCGCGGTCAGTACCCAGAATGCCCCACCAATAACCTGTTCGGGAAGAGGGTCCAAATCGTCCACTTCCTGTCTGGAAATCAGTTTGGCGCCATCCAGCAAGAGTTGATTCAGATCTTGACCTTCCGGTGCCGGACCTCTAATGCCCAGCAACAGCAGGGGTAATTTCTTTTCCAGGATTGCTTCTGATAAGGTTAAGTACCACTCGGCGATGCGGAATCCCCGCTGGTCTTCCGAGTTATCAGGAATGGAATAAGGCTGCGCTTCAGGCCAGCTTTCCGGTCCTCCGCCTCCCCAGGACAAGGGATTTTCATTTAAGGGGGCATAAGCACTGAGTATCAAGCGGTCCAGCAACGGAGCAGATGCCCGGCGTTTAATCCCATCCAGGGAACCCCGGAGGAAAATCGTATCCCAGTAATCCCCTCCTGGTTCCAGGGGTGGAAATACCGGCACTAACCCTACCATCACTGCAGCTTCAGCTAGGGGAAGAAAGCCATCCAGGAAACGCTCGGTTAGATCTGATTGCGCCCAGGACTCACTTCCCCACCCTTCCTGCATGTTAGGCCGGTCAAACAAAATGGTATATTTAACACCCCATTTCTGGTAGGTTTCAAACAAAAACATCATTTCTTCCACTGCGGGAAGCTTTTCAGAATTGAGCTGAAAGTGAAGGACTGGCTCAATTTTCTCCCCTTTTAAAGTGGTGATAAAGTGTTCCGGGATAGCCCGACAGGCAGGCGCCGGCAGCACTACCCAGGATGCGCCCAGCGCTTTTAACCTGGGGAGCCAGAGGTTAAGATCCTTCTCTGAATAATGATCGCTATCTAGCCGATAGTGAAAACCAACTTTTTCCATAATATTTCTCTTCTTTCCAGGATTATTTCAGGATACTTCCTAAAAGTGCAAGGTTTATGCCAGCAAAGGATTGGTCCAGGAGGACAGCCCGACCTGCGCCCCTGGGAAAAAAGGTTCTGGTGCTATAATGCGGAGCATGAAGAAAATCCTCATTACCGGGGCGACGGGATTTATTGGAAAAGCCCTTACCCGGCACCTTTCGGAAACGGAGTACCAGGTCCGGGTGTTGATTCATCCTTCCCGGAAATCCCCAGATTTACCGAAAGGAATCCCGGTCGAAGCGGCGGTATCGGGGTTAAATGATACCCGCGGCCTGCGGGCTGCTATGGTTGATGTGGATATTGTCTACCACCTGGCCAGCCAGGAAGCTCTCGGTGCGAGAGGCAACCTGCTGGAAACGGATATCCAGGGCACAAAAAATTTAGTGGAGGCTGCCCAGGATGCGGATGTAGACCGACTCTTTTTCATCAGCCACCTTGGCGCGGATCGGGCATCGGCTTACCCGATCATGACAGCCAAGGCCATCGCCGAGGATCACATTCAAAAAAGCAGCCTGGATTACACTATCCTGCGTTCAGGAATCGTATTTGGATCCAACGACCGTTTCACCACCAACCTGGCCCGGTTGATCCGCTCTATTCCCCTGGTATTCCTTTTGCCTGCCCAGGGAGATACCCTGCTGCAGCCATTGTGGATCGAAGATTTGGCCAACATCCTGCTCTGGTCACTGGATAACGATGACACCCGCAGGGAAATCTATGAAATTGGCGGACCGGAGCAGCTCAGCTTCCGGGATATTGTCGTGAGCATGCTGGATGTGATGGGAGTAAAGCGTCATTTGCTCCCGGTCAGCATACCCTTGATTCGCGGTGGGACCGTGTTTGCAGATTACCTTTCGCTAAATATCCCCACCAATATCTTTTGGCTGGACTACCTGGCGACCAATCGCACCTGTTCTCTGAACACAGTGCCCCATGTTTTTAACCTGCTTCCCAGCCATTTTTCCAAGCGGCTGGAATATTTGAATCTCAATGATTAAATCAGGACATCCCCCTTAAACCCAAGGTAAAGCCCATGACCCTTTATGATATATCCCTCACGTACACTGAAGACCTGCCTACCTGGCCGGGTGATCCAACCATCCAGCTTAAGCAAATCAGCAGCATAAAAGATGGAGAAATGGCCAACTTGACCCATTTGTCGATGTGCGCCCACAGCGGTACGCACGTGGATGCCCCAGATCATTTTTTAGGGAACGGAAAAACGGTGGAGGGCATCCCTTTGGATTTGATGATTGGTCCGGCAGCGGTGGTTGAGATCCGTGCCGAGGGGACCATCAGCGCCGCAGATTTGATGTCAGCCCAGATACCTGCGGGAATTAAGAGGATCCTGCTCAAGACTGATAATTCGGAGTACTGGGCAGCTGGGAACATGGTATTCCGGGAAGATTTTCTAGCTCCCGATGGAGAAGCTGCGAAGTACCTGGTAGAGTTGGGCGTAGAAGTTGTCGGGGTGGATTATCTCTCAGTAGCGCCATTTACAGATCCGGAACCCACTCATAAAACCTTGCTGGAAGCAGGGGTATTGATCATTGAAGGCTTGGATCTTTCCAGGGTAGAACCCGGGGAGTTTATCCTGTACTGTCTTCCGTTAAAGATTGGCGGAGCGGACGGCGCTCCGGCCCGGGTGCTGTTGAGGGATTGATCCGTTTGATATTTTACCCGCTGGGGATCAAATTGCACCCAAGATAATTTGTAATCCGGCAAGAGTGAAAGATTTCTTGTCAAAGGGTAGGCGGGATGCTATAATTTCGCCTACAAAACGGGCGCGTAGCTCAGCTGGTTAGAGCGCACGGTTCACATCCGTGAGGTCGATGGTTCGAGTCCATTCGCGCCCACAAAATAATCCACCCAAAATGGGTGGATTTTTTCATATGCTATACTTCGAATAAGAGCGAAAATATTTTAGTCATTATCTTCCACATTGGCAAATAACGCCCTGCAGATTATCGCGCAATTGAGAGATAATTAACGTTGAACTAAGCGCTTCGCGCAGGGGGACATCCAGGCGAAGTTTCG
>CAZHHT010000126.1:0-9413 GCA_964532455.1 uncultured Anaerolineales bacterium | reverse complement strand
CCGATTCCAGATGCGAGAGCGCTTTCCGGTCGTTGCCTTAACCATAGTATCTAACGGATGAGCTCACCCGCCTAAGATAATTAGATTATACTTGCGCCGCCGAGTCACCAGGGTCGGGTGGAGCGGGGGTTAGCTTCCACTCATTAAGTTATAGAGCATTAATATTATTTTCCATAAATTCAACAATTCCATATGCTCTCGCACCTTGAGCCTTCGTTCGTTCTTCAGGTGTCATTTCAGAATAGTATTTACCGGTTGTCGGATTTATTTGCATGGAATTAAGTGGTTCACCTGGTGTTTGCACTTCGCTTGCTTGAGATGTAAACATTGTTTCACTTTCAAATGTTTTGGATAGGATATTGCCCGTTGATGTTTTTAATACAATCGCTGTTATCCATAATCCCTTACTAATTCCTCCTACTTTGTTTAGTTCTTGCTTGTAATACCGCAGCATTTCATCATCTGTTACATCGTTCCCTTTTCCATATATCCGACGCACACATAAACCTGGCTGTTTATCTTTTGGGAATCGATCAATATATAACTCGGAATCAACTGCTATTGTTGGTATACCGGATACACCATAATGAAACTCAACTTTCTTTCGAGCGTTATCTTCCGGCGTATTCCCATCTTCTATCACTTGAGAAGAACTATTAACATCCTCTAAACTTAACACTTTCAGAGGTAAGTGCTTGAGAAGTTCGCGGACACGAGCTGCCTTCGTCGGGTTTGTTGTAGCAAATAGAATTTGTTTTTCCACCATGTTTTGAAGTGTATTGTAGTATTTCACCTGGTATGGAAGCTAACTACTTGGACACAGGAATTGTTTCCCGAATTTGTCAATAATGGACAATAAACGGGAAATAGTTCCTGATATTAGCTTATCTGTATTATATAATGGAATTGTAACAAGTTTAGCATAGTCAATTTTGAAGGGGGTCATACCTATGACTGCAAAGAAACCCAAGCTCTTAGAACGAGCCCGCCAATCACTTCGCCAGCGTAATTATTCCTATCGTACTGAACAAACATACTTAAACTGGATGAAGCGCTTTATTCTTTTTCACAACAAACGGCATCCAAAAGAAATGGGTGAGCGGGAGATTGAGAGTTACCTCACTTATCTCGCTGTTAAGAAAAGAGTAGCTCCCTCCACACAGAATCAGGCCTTAAATGCTTTAATTTACCTCTATGAGCAGGTTTTAGGCATTGATTTAGACGCGATCAATGCGCTTCGTCCCCGGAAAAGCCGACATTTACCTACCGTACTCACCTTCCAGGAAGTAAAACGAATCCTCGGATTGATGACTGGCGTCAACCAGCTTATCGCTAAATTACTTTATGGCAGCGGACTTCGTATCTCTGAGTGCCTGAGATTGAGAGTAAAAGATGTGGATTTTGGGCAGCAGCAAATTGTAGTTAGAGACGGGAAAGGGCACAAGGACCGCTTGGCATTACTGCCAGAAAGCCTACAACAACCACTTAAACATCATCTTGCACGGATCAAGACTATTCACAAACATCACCTTAGCCAGGGATTCGGGAGCGTGCAGTTACCCCATGCTCTGACCAGGAAATATCCCAATGCGGACAGAGAATGGATCTGGCAATGGGTATTCCCTTCTGCAACAATCTCCCGTGATCCACGATCCGGAGTGAAGCGGCGTCACCACCGCAGTCCGAGCAGTCTGAGAAAAGCGATCAAAAAAGCTGCGAAGGAAGCCGGCGTGAATAAACACGTCACTCCTCATGTCCTCAGACACTCTTTTGCTACTCATCTCCTGGAGAGCGGCTATGACATTCGAACCGTTCAGGAACTGCTGGGGCATAAAAATGTAAAGACAACTATGATCTATACCCATGTATTAAATAAAGGTCCGTCAGCTGTTCAAAGCCCCTTGGATATATCACCAAAAATGGGGCAATCCTAACGCAATCGAGTCACCAATCCGATGATTTTAATAATTTTTGGGTGCAAATAGGGTTGACAGGATGGAGATTATGGATTTTCTGGACTGATTTTCCCCTCTAATATGGACACAATGGACGCTATTTTACCCCCTGGACAGTGTAAACAAAGCCGTTTTGTGATTAAGAGTCAGTTGCTTAATCTATCTGGTTTGTCAATATATTTTACTGCATCATACGGATTTAAAAGCCTAGTTTATCTACAGGTCCATGCCGGCGATGGGCTATTGTTGTATCCTCAGTTGTCTGTTTCAGGTAATGTTTCAATACATCTATTGATGAATGCCCCATTAACTTTGCCAAAGTAAATACATCAACTCCAGCTCTTAACATGGCAAGCGCGAAAGCCCTCCGGAAATTGTGGAGGGAAGGGGGATTAACAGAAACTTGATTGGATCTTCTATTTACCATAGAGCGTAAACCCCCGTAAGTAAGCCGCAGGGATCCGTGATTTGGATTTGTAATCCATAGGGCAGGGGAGTTGTCAGTTCGGATTTTCAAATATTTTCGTACTGATTTCCTGGTTTGTTTCCCAATAAATACCGTTCTTGACTTTCCCCCTTTCCCTGAGCGGATGAGAATATCTCCCATGATCTGATTAAGATCATCGAGATTAATCTCAAGGAATTCCCCAGCTCTTGCCCCCGTGTCCAGAAGGGATAGTAATATTGCTTTATCCCTGACATCTGTAAATGAGCCACCATTACAAGTGTCTATTAGTTTATTGATTGTTTCGATTGACACAGGTTCGAGTGCTTCCTCGGGTTTTATGGGGGCTTTAACTTTTTTGATGGGGTTCTTCCAATCCTCAGGCTCTACCTCATTCTCATACCAATATAGGAAAGATCTTATTGCCCTGTAATGGGCATGCCGGCCTCCAGGATTGTGGCCAGCTACTTCAAGCCAGAGTATATATTCTCTAATTGACGTGGGCGTGATTTGCTGAACATATTTGATGTGTTCATTCTCGCAGTATCTGATGAATGATTTGAACTTTACTTCATAAAAATGAATTGTTCCTTTACTAACCCCCTGGGCTTTGCGGTCGGTCATAAAGGCTTCAAGCCATGTTAACAGGTAATCATTGACGATTATTTTTGACAGAGTCCCCTGCGTATCTAGCTGCTTAAACACAAAACACACTCCTTTGAGTGCGCCAAAACCCCTTATAATACTCACTAAGTGGCGAGGGGCGGGTTTGAACCGCCGGCCAAGGGCTTATGAGTCCCCTGCTCTACCACTGAGCTACCTCGCCAGGTCGGCAATTAGTGTACTATGCGGGCTTTAATTTGTCAATCAATAAGGTAAAGGGGGAAGAAAATTTATCGATAAGGGTGGCTTTTTAGGACTATCGTAATCACTGGCAGCGCTCGCGGCTTTTTTCTTTTCTGGATGTGCCTGAGTGAAACAGAAACCCTTTTACAAGCTCATCCTTTATGCATGGCTTTATATAAAGGGCGGAGCTGTTTGTACATGTTTTTGTAAACCCCATTGTACAACTCATTGTACCGGGCATGCGTCTGGGCATTTGGCACAAAGGTTTTGCCTAACCTGGTCATCGCCTTGACTGCGCTGTTGAAATCGCGGTGAACCCCCACGCCGACAGCGGCATCAATCGCGGCGCCCAACCCGGAGGCTTCGTACAGATACGGTCGGGAGACTGGCAGGCCGAAGATATCCGCGGTCAACTGCAGGGCAGCGTCGCTTTGACTGCCGCCGCCAGCGACTCGCAGTTCTTTGATGGGCACACCGGTGCGTTTGTTTGATTTTTCGGAGGCTTCGCGCAGGGCGTAAGCCAGTCCCTCCAGGATGGCACGGTAGATATGGGCCCGGGTGTGCACATCGCTGAATCCGATTACCGCACCGCGGGCTTCTGGTCCCGGGAAACGCAGCCCCGGTGACCAGTAGGGCTGCAGCACTAAACCGTCTGACCCCGGTGGTACAGAATGGACCAATTCGTCAAACAAGTCTTCAGCCTGGACACCTTGCTCATCTGCTAGTTTTTGCTCGCGCAGTCCGAATTCCTGTTTGAACCAGGACACCATCCAATACCCGCGGTAAATCTGGATTTCAAGGTTGTAGGCACCCGGGATGGCTGAGGGGTAAGGTGGAATTAGAGGAATAATTTCAATATATTTCAGATGGGTTGTGTTGAACGTGGCGGCTGATCCGTAGCTCAGGCAGCCTTGATGGGGTTCCAGGCAGCCTGCGCCAAGCACCTCAGTGGCTTTGTCTGCCGCGGCTGCGATAAGTGGCAGCCCCTCTGGAAGTCCGGTGGCTGCGGAAGCCTCACTGGTGATCTCTCCCAAAGTCCCTCCTGCTGGCACAAGAACAGGCAGCAGGGCTGGGTCCAAAGGGACAGCCTGCCATTTCCAATCCCATTTTTTACACCAGGTTTGATTTTTATAATCAAAGGGCACGTATCCTACCTGACAGGCGACAGAGTCTACAAATTGACCGGTTAAGCGGTGAGTCAGAAAACCTGAAAGAAATAGGTATTTGTGAGTGGCTTCCCAAATTTCGGGCTGATGGGTGCTTATCCAGTTGGCTTCTGCTTCGGCCTGTAAATAGGCCACTGTCCCTGAAGCGCCGGCAATTTTAAATGCCGCACCCCACAATCCGCCGACAGGTTTGAGTCCTTCCGTCCGGCGCTGATCGAGCCACACAATGGCGGGTCGCAGGGGGAATCCCTTTTCGTCAAGGTTCAGGACTGTGGAACGCTGGGTGGTCACAGAAACCGCAGCGATGCTGGACTTGTCCGCTCCCTGAGTCCATAGACCCTGGCATGCGGAACAAACGGCCTGCCAGAATATTTCCGGATCCTGCTCCGCCAAACCAGGGGAGGTTGAATAATAGGGTTCAATATGAATTTGCTGCTTGTAGAGTAAGCTGCCACTCGGGTCAAAAAGTAGGGCGCGCACACTTTGGGTTCCGTTATCAATAGCCAGTAAGTTTTCTGACATGATCTTTTCCTATCCCGATTACCTTTAGATTGATTTGATGGGCAGCTTTGATGATATATACCGGAACACTCATACAGTATACCAATGATCAGTGTGGTTGATACGCAGTTTGAATTAACTGAGTATAAGAGGAGACTTCTTCTTCCCAGCGGGAATCAGTCCAGCCTAATTCCGGTCTGATGGCCTCTCCGATACGTTTCAAAAGAGCCTCTCCACCATGAGGAACCAGCAGACCAAGCCTGAGCCGCCGGAGCAGCAAATCGTCCAGATGAACGACTGCCTCACAGCTGGCGATTTGTTTCAGTTCTGCCCAGGTATAGGGTGTTCCGGGAATTGGTTTATGGGCGGCTGGTTCTACCTCGGTAAATTTGGTCAGCATCTGAGAGCTGTACCGTCCTAAGAGGCGCAGGCGTTGTGAAGGATTATAAAATTCAGACAGCGACAGGGATTGAATTTCCTCAGGCTGGGCTTTTAAAGTAGGTGTTTGGTGATCAAAGCGGGAAGTATTCAGATATCTGCCAGCCTTTTTGAGTGTATCGCGGGCCATTAACCGGAAGGTAGTAAGTTTACCGCCTGCCACTGTAATTAATCCATTTTCATCCCAGACCGCATACTCTCGTGATTCTTTGGATGGATCCTTCTTGCCTGTATTTACCACCGGACGGAGTCCAGAAAAAGTGGCGATTACATCCTGGGAGGTCAACTCTTGAGCTGGGAATACCTGCTGCAGGGCTGATAACATATAATCGAATTCTACTGAGCTGATCCCTGGGTCTGTTATTAGTCTTCCAACATAGTCGAGATCTGTGGTGCCAAATAAAGTGACACCCTCCCAGGGAAGCGCAAAGACAGGCCGTCCGTCCTGGGGATGAAGAAATGCGACTGCTCGTGTAATCGGCAGGCGGGAGCGCGAGATGATCAAATGGCTTCCCCGAAGGGGTCTCATCCTGCTTGGACGGTCAATTTTTTGGCGTATCTCATCCACCCATACACCAGTGGCATTGATCACCACGCTGGCTTTAACCTCAGACGTTCGCTGGGAATTTCCGGATGCGTCCTGCAGTAAAACTCCAGTTACCCTACCTTCTCTCGTGCGGAGCAAATCTGCAGCCCTGGTGTAGTTCAGTGCCATACCGCCCAATTCAACTGAATCGCGCAAAAGCCGTAAGACCAGACGGGCATCATCAGTCTGGGCGTCAAAATATCGATAACCGCCGCGTAAAGCAGGCGAACTAAGCGGCGGACATAATTCCTGCATATCTAAAGTATCATAGGTTCTGTGCTGCCATTGGAGGGCCATCAGATCGTAGGCGCATAATCCCATGCCAAATATCCAGCCTGGCATATGGTCCCCCTGATGTCTGGCATACAGGAATCCAAGCGGTGTTACCAGCCCCCGGCCCTGTTCCAACAAGTACTCTCTTTCGCGAATCGATTCAAGGGTCATCCTTAACTGAGCAGTTTTCAGATAGCGAAGACCTCCGTGGACCAGTTTGGATGAACGGCTGGAGGTGCCTGATCCAAAATCATGGGCTTCTACCAGCAAAGCCTTTAAACCCGCATCTACCGCCTGCCTAAGCACTCCCGCTCCTGTGATCCCTCCCCCAATGATGATGAGATCCCATTCTTGATTAATGTTTTTCCAGGCACGGTTACGCCAGCCCTCATTCCAGATCATCATGTTTTCCTTGTAACTTTAGATGATTTAAATACTTACCAAGTTTGTCTAGTCAAATAATTTCCCGGGGTTTAACATACCCTCCGGGTCGAAGGTTTTGGTGAATGCCCGGATCGCTTCCATGCCTAAAAGACCTTTCTCGGCAGGCAAATAGGGCTTATGGTCTGTGCCCACTCCGTGCTGGTGGCTGATGGTCCCGCCGTATTTCTGGATTTCACAGCTGGCTGCTCCTTTCATGGCGCTCCATCTTTCCAGGAGTTCATCCGGATCTACAGTTCGGCGGAAGAGATAAGTTGTATAAATACTTGCGCCGTCAGGATAAATATGTGAAAGGTGGGTCATCACCAGTACCTGTTCGCCAGATTGACGGGCGACTTTAACAATAGACTCCGGAATGTCTTGTGAGGCAGCATTGACCTGGGACCAGGGAAGGGCGGTCTCCAGGGTATCTATGGCCACCCCTTTCTTCCAGAGTGTATTGCGCAAATAGGGTGAAATGAAGCGGCTCTTCTCCCAGGCATGTCCCACAACTGCACCCACAAAAAGACCTTTATGTGCCCGGCAGATTCTGACCACTGCCTGGCGGGATAGTTTTGTTTGAGCTGAGGAGCCGGTTACTCCAAAGATAAACAAGCAGCGCTCATCACCATAACCGATCAGACGCAAGCCGCGGTCCGCCAGGTCTATCCAGGATTTGCCGGAAAGGATCAGGGTAGTTTCTGTTTCAATCGGGTTGCTCAGGCGCAGCATGGAAACAGGGATATTATTTTGAGTGATAGATCGGACTGCGGCTGAACCCTGTTCCCAGGAGGGGAAAAACACTCCGTAAAATCCTTCCGTTTCCGGTAGCGGTTTGACCCGGATCTGAGCTCGAGTAATGATGCCTATCCGGCCTTCTGAACCGAGAACCATTTCGCGCAAATCAGGCCCGGACGCTGATGCCGGAAAAACTGGGAGATCCAAACGGCCTTGGGGAGTCTCAATTTGCCCGCCGGCAAATTGGTCTTCGATCCGGCCGTAATGATAGGACTGCTGTCCGGAAGACCGGCTGGCAATCCAACCGCCTAGAGTGGAAAATTCAAAGGATTGGGGATAATGCCCGAGGGTATAACCATTTTTCTGCAGTTGGGCTTCCAGTTCAGGGCCGGTAACCCCGGCTTCAAAATCGGCAAGGTTGCTGACATTATCCAACCCCTTCAGCTGATTCAGTTTTTCCATAGAAAGAGTTAATATAGGATGGCCATCAGGGAAAGGATTGATATGGCCGACTACACTTGTGCCGCCTCCGTAAGGGATTACCCGGGTACCGTGCTCACCCGCGAATTTAAGCAATTTGGGCACATCGTCCACCCTTTGAGGAAAAGCAACCCCATCGGGAAAAAGCTCCACCCGGCAGTGATTCAGCGCCACCCAATCTGGCAGGCTTTGGCCCCGGGCGTGGCGCAATCTGGTTTCTGGTTTTGTGTCAATTAGAGGGTGAAAAGGCAGCCTGGATTTCGGGACTGCTGACAGCATAGAGTCCAGACTGGAATCTTGAAGAATTGTCAGCGGTCCAAGCTTAGTCTGCAAAAATCCAAAGGATGAATCTGGCAGTGGGTAATGTGTTTCAGTATTTCCCCAACCGTTCCAGCGTTTCATCAAGATCCTCCTAAGCGCAGCCATAAATCAAGGCTGATCTGCATGGTTTCTCGAAGAAGAGCTTCAGCGGCGTCCAGATCTTCAGATTTGGCGCAGGATAATAAACTTTTGTAAAATTTTCGGGATTCCGAACGGCACTCCTCGAAAGAAAAATAAGCCTTTCCCATTTGGGCATAGATTTCCTTGAAGCCGTTAAGAAGCATCTGGAAAACGGGATTGGCTGCAAATTGGGTGAGGGCATGATGTAGTTCCCAATCAAAAATAGCGTAAGAGACCGGGTCCTGACCAAGTTCTTCAGCGCGGTCTAAGAGAGCGGCAATCTGCGGGCTGGCATGCTGCAGGGCCTGCCGGGTGTAGGTGGGTGCCAAGAGCAGCCGGACTTCCAGCAGGTAGGCCACAAAATCCGGAGATTGGTGGTGCGGTGAAGCTGCCAGGGCGTTTAAGGTCGCCAAGCTGCCTTCCTTCCAATAATCCCTGACGCGGGTGGATTTGCCCTGCTGGATATCCAGCCAACCATCACGGGCGAGGCGCTGCAGCACTTCCCGGAGGGTGGGCCGGGTGACCCCGAGTTGGTCAGCGAGGTCGCGCTCATTAGGCAGGGTGCTGTGGATGGAGTAGGTGCCATCGAGGATGGCGTTAAGCAGCTGAGATTCAGCATATTCCGCAGGTCTGGGGAGGAGAGAAGAGCTCATAAAAATAACTCCTGACAGGTAAGAGGTCTGACAAGTATAATTTTAGATGATAATCCAATCGGTGTCAAGCAGGTAAACCAGATGAATCATGGAAGGAAAATCAGGGTTAATTTGGACGATTTCTGAGAATTGTAGAGGAGAGGAGACCTAAAAACAGAGAAAACAAGGCACTGATCTCCAGGCTCACCAGGGGGAAGGACCTTTGGGGATTTCCAATAAACTCGTTTTACAAACGAGTTTATTAACCTGGCGGTCTGAGTTCATCACCTATATAACCTAAAGTAAAAACCAGGGTGATTTAATAAAAGGGGACTGTCTAAAATGGCTGTCCTTGTAGATAAGGATCCGGTCCCTACTGAATATGTTTTGTCATTAGAATGATAAATCCTGTGTATAGTTAAGTAGAAAAAGGACACGGGGGCTGTCCCAAAAGTAATTGGCACAGCCCCTTAAAGTTTAATATAATGGGGG
>CAZHHT010000125.1:0-9427 GCA_964532455.1 uncultured Anaerolineales bacterium | reverse complement strand
GTTGGATTCCAGATCAGCCAATCCAACCAGCACTCCTCCCGGTAAACCATCCTCACTCGGAATGCTCCCCATAAAGGTAATCACTGTTTTGTTCCCGATTCCAGAGGGAGGTGAAACATAAACCTGGACTGGCACCCCGTTCAACGCCGACCCCAATCCGGAATGGAGTTCCGTTGTAAGGGCTGTGTCCGGTACTTCCTGGTCCGGATAGGCACCAATCAGCTCGTGATTGGTGTCAAATACAAATAATTGGGAGAAAAACGGAATGGACCGAAAATTTCGTTTTAATACCAGATCCAGATCTTCAGGGATAGTCATTCCTCCTGATAGATCGGAAGCATACTGGCTGATTAGGCTTTGTCCGGTATTGAAGAAGAATGGAATTTTATTGGTTGTCGTTCGGGCTATATTCTCCATCTGCAGCTGGACCATCTTCTCTGCAGATCGGCCTGCAACAAACCAATTTACTAAAAGCAAGACTAAAACAAGGACCAGGGTTAAAGAGACAACATAATTCAGAAAACGAACCTTTATGCTGCTCTCTGACGGAGAAGGTTTCAGTTTGTGTTTGATCCCGTCTACTCGCGGCAGGGCCACCAGGGCGAATTCAGCGACTAAACCCGCCAATGCGAAACTCCCCGCCAGGGCGACCGCGCCGGCTCTGGAATTGGAAATAGCAAAATCAAGATTTTCTACAATTGATCCGGATGCCCAGAAGAAAGCACCGACGATGTGTAACAAGTAATGAACACAGGCAATCAACAGGGTTGCCAGGAAGGGGCGTCGGAGAATACTGAATACCGCGGTCCGATACCTCTGCCGGATTGCAACTGAAACCAGCAGGGAAAAAGTGACAAATTCAATAATCGTATAAGGGGAATGGGTATCCCAGTAGGCCAAACATATCCCGGATACCAATCCGATCAAGGAGGCACTGATGGGTCCCAGAATCCAGCCGGATACTACTACTGGGAGGGCAGCCAGAATCATCAGCGTCCCACCAGCGGGTTCTAATGACAGCTCAGGCAGGGGAATTGCTCCCCATTGGGGTAAATTGAAACCGAGGAATAGCGCTGTAAAAGGTGCAAGAGTCAATAAAATACCAAACAGGAACCATTGGCGTTCTTTCATATCCCGCTGATAATCCCGCCAGTGCCAATTTCCATATATGATGCCCGCAGTCATCACAGCAAATGCTGAAATACCCAACCTATCTACCGGCCAGATAATATATGCAGGTGAATTAAATAAGGTGAGTATGAACGACATCGTTTCCTGAATTAGGTCGAAATTGGCTGCTTTGAATCCATATTCGATTATAGCATGGTTCAAGTTTGACAAATCCCCCTAACCCAGCCCTAACGATAACAAACCAGAAAGGTACTACTCAAAAATTAACGGATTCACCAGCCAGAATTTTCTCATAATCGGAGTACACACCCCGATATGATTCAGGCAGCATCTCTGCAATTCGAGCCATGATGATATCCGTATTATGCTGACGCATATTCCGTTGTTCTTCCCCTCTTCCAGTCAACGGAGGTATAAAGATCAGGTCTCCCACAAACATCTGGATGGTTGGCCTTTTTCCCCGGAATCCCTGGCGTAAAAAGTCAATTGTATTTCCAACAACAGCCACTGGCAGGACCGGCAGCTTGGTTTTATCAACGATATATGCGATACCAGGCTTTCCTCGCGCTAACCCCGGTGTACGAGATCGCGTTCCCTCAGGAGAAATCATCAATGGAAATCCAGCGTTAATTACCATTTCAACTTTCCTAAACACTTCGCGGTCAAATTCAGTTCTCTTGACCTTGATACCTTCCCACATTTTGGCAACTATTGCATGACCACTGCGCTCCCAAACAACTGCCGCACCGATAATTTCAACAATTGTCGGCCAGAAAGCTCCAATGAAAGGTACTTCAACCAAGGAGACATGGTTAAACGCTAGCACATACTTATTATGCTCAGGGATTTTATCCATCCCATGCAGCTCTACTTTTCCCAATAAATGGAATAACCCCCGGAAAAACAATCGCAAAAATCTGCGATTAATTCGGATATGCAAAGGAACGCGGTATTGATCTTCCATATTAATCCTTAACTGACTCTTGGGTATATTTCTCGATCTCGGACAAAACATCGGTCACCGACAGCGCGTCAGTGTTTATTACAACAGCGTCTGCGGCTGCACGTAACGGCGCAATTTCCCGGGTCGAGTCTATTTTATCCCGCTTCTTTAACTTCTTCAGGATTTTTGAGAATTCTACCTGTTCGCCGCGATCAATCCGTTGATTAAACCGCCGTCTCGCTCGTTCATCGACATCTGCATCTAGAAATATTTTCAGATCGGCTTCCGGCAGGACAACCGTCCCGATATCTCTGCCCACCATGATTACTTTACCGCGCAACCCTATCCGGCGCTGCTGTTTGGTGAGCGCTTTTCTGACTGCGGGATACGCGGAAACTTTAGATACTTTTGCATCTACCTTAGGACTCCGGATATGCCAAGTTACGTCAACGCTATCTACCAGAACATCATATTCCCGACCGTCATCCTTTGAGGGAGGCTCAACATCAATCTGAATTTTTTCTGCCAACGCTGAAACCGCAGGTTCATCCTTAATAGGGATTTGTTTCTCCAAGGCAAGCCAGGTCACTGCCCGGTACATCACCCCTGTATCAAAAAAAAGATACTTCCATTTTTCCGCCAACTTGTTAGCTATGGTAGTTTTTCCAGCTGCCGCAGGTCCGTCAATAGCTACTATTCTCGGATAACTCATTCCTTCTCCTCAAACCAGCAATATGCACAGGATTCTGGGCAATTGAGCATATTACTTCCCAATAACAAATTAATTCTCACTAGAAGGGTATTTTTCCCCTGGTAGAATGTCATGCCGTACCCAGAGGATAATATCTTCTGTTTCAATGGGTCCATCGCGAAATGCAATCCAGCTGATCCAATCGTCCGGAAAAACCGCACTCCCTGCAGGATTGGTAGCAATCACAAAATCTTGACCGCGATAAAAAGCCGGCGGCACTTGAATGTTATCAATTTCACTGGTAATCAAAACCGGGGTTGCTATTCCTGGATTATATACTTCATAAAACTCAAATTCATTAAGATTCCGGAGAGCCCATTTCAGTGATGAATTTCCGTTGATAACGGCACCTTGAATGCTATCCTGTCGGCCTGTTTTAGCAACGCTAACCTCTGCTATCGTATCCTGCAGCAGATCAATCTGTCCTGAACCGGCTCCTTTTGTCCATAGAGAATGAGGATCACCGGCCTGCAAATAGGCTCCTTGCACCATGGCGGAAATCAGGTAGATACCCAAGACACCACTCAGTCCCATAACCAAACCTTTTTTTGCAGACGGCCAGCCCCATTCAGAGGCAACAATTGTCATCGCCAGCAGCCCTAAGGCAATGGAGGCAGCAATCAAACCCCATTGCAGAAGAATAGCCCGTTGATTTTCCTGCTGGGTTATCATCCCGGTAAATGTCAGCCAATTGAGTACGAATAATACTGCGATCATCCCAGAGAGGGTATTTGTTACCCAGGAAAATTCAACGGTTTGCCCTATTCTGACCAGCTCTTTTACCGCGCCTGCCCAGAGAGGAACCACCACCCAGATCAGATCTGCCGTCTGCCTTCCTGGATAAATCAGCACCAATAGTAAAGAAATACCAAACCAGAGGGCGCAAATTTTCCCTATTCGGTCGTTATCTCTCCAGGCTGAAATGAAACCCAATCCTCCGAAGATGATGATCAGGGGATTACTGATAACCAGGGCCACCAATATTTTGTGGGAGCTGACCCCTGATGGCAAAATCCAACCCGACAGGAATTCCGGCAAAGATGTGATCCAGGCACTGAGTCCTTGAAATTGCGAAAGGAAAAATGATCCAATTCCAACTATAACCAGCACTGGCAGGAAAAATTCCCCAGCTGCTGGCAAAGGAGATTTCCGGTCCTTCTGGATATCCAAAAACCTTGTCAGGAAATACTGTTTTGCATCCAGAATTTTAAGACTGCTGCTGAGCAACAGGGTGACTCCCAGCATCACGGCGCCCATCCAAAAGGAGGGTCCTGAAAAGATTGCTAGAAACAGAAATATCAGGGACCACTTTAACTTTTGGTGATGAAAAGTTACAACTGCCAGCAGGGTAAAAACCAGGGCAGGGACAGGACTTCCGGCAATTCGGGATAAGGAAACCAATGCAGGGTCTATCGCCAAACAAGCAGCCAGGATCAGGGCAGGAATCCGTCCCAAGCGATCCCGGATAATAAATGAAACCCAGATGACCGAACTGCCAGCAAGGGCCGGCCAGACCCGGGCTGTAATATCTCCACTGCCAAAAATGGAAAACAGAGCTTCCGTAATGGACAGATAACTTACCAGGGAGCCTGGACGAATGGATTCCCCTTGCCAAATCTGCCAGGCCTGATAAGCCCAGGTCGCCTCAGTTTCTACCAGCGGTGTTTTTCCAAGCAGTATTAAACGCAGCGCTGCGGCCAGGACAAAAATCAGCCCGTAGAGAAATAATTCTGTTGTGATTTTAGTTTGGTTTTTCATACCTATCTCATCTGACATACTACCGCAATCAAATATTATTGTTCATCCGGCAAATCAGGGAGCTCCCTGCAGCGTATATATGGACAGCCGCTCATTACGATAGACCACGATCAAATTGTTGATGAACTTTTCCTCAATCAAACCATTCGGGCAAAAATCGTTCCCAGGTTCATAAGTGGAATATTCTACATCTCCCACAACAAGATAGCTGACTTGATATTTTTCCAATATCGCTTTTGCGGTATCCCAATCATGGGTGCAGTAGAGAACTGACATATCTTCTTTTCTAGGCATGACCAGCTCACTGCCTCCCCGCCATTGGATTTCGTGGAAATCCCACCCGAGCACATTTGGTTTGCCGCTGTAAGTAGCCATGCGAGCATGGGAACGCGTGGAATAACTCCCTCCCACGGCTTCAGCAATCACGCCCGGGGACGCCTCCCGGAGCCACTCCACTGCTTCTGCATCAGCAGTCGAATAGATGTAGAAACCATCCAATGTCAACCCTCCCTCTCGGTTAAAGTTGTTGGTCTTAGATTGAAGGCTGATGATCGGGTAAAACAAAGCCATTATCATTGAGAGCGCCAATCCAATGAACACAACAACTCGGGTAGGAGTTTTTAAATTTCTAAAGAGGGTTATTGTCCCATAAGCTGCAGCGGTACTCCATAACAGCCAGGTCTGGTAATAGAACTTAAATATAGTGTTGATCCGGTATCCAAACAAATCCCTCAGGAAAACAAACTCTGGCACCAGGGCCAAAATCAACCCTCCCAAAATAAGAAGGAAAATAAAATTATCCGGCACAACAGAAGCTGTTAATGGACCGCTTTCAGCTGCCTCCGATCTGCGGCGGTGGAATACCAGTCCCAAACTCAAGGCTGCCAACACAAAGAGGGTGAGTAAAGTACCCGGAACTGTGATCCTGCGTACAAAACCTTCAACTATCACCTGAGAGAGATCAGAAGCGCCGATCGATCCCAGGAATATCTGCACCAGGGAATCATCTCCGACATCGATGGGGAGCCAATTCATCAATCCAATGAGTACCAGCATAAATATTAACAAAACCAGGACCAGGGTACCGGATAACAGAAGTCCCGTTCTTAAATCCCGATCAGGCTTACGCCGTCTCCAGGTACATATCAGCCAGGCAAAAATTGGAATCAACAGAGGCCCAAACATTACCCAGAACTGGGATCCTTTGGTGATATATAAAACGTTGGGAATCACCCCTCCAGCTTGAGAGGCAAAACCAAGGTACCAAGGGAGGTATAGCGCCCCTCCGGTGACGCCGAGAGTAAAACCCAGGAAAAGGAATTCTTTCAGCAGCTCTCCCAACGGCCAACCAGATTGGTCCTTGTTATTTCTCAAAACGTATGCTCCGGCGAGAATGCCCACGTACATGGGGAAATTCCAGGTATTCAGGAATGCCATACTTCCCGCAAGCCAGGCCAGGATCACAAAGAACAAGGGCGAAATCTCAAGCGGGATGATGCCCAGCCAGCGAAAGGATTCTTTTTTGGGTCGCAGGTACAGCTCCAGAGCAAAATTCACAATCAGAAATACAAACGGCAGGGACAGCACATGAGGATGTAAATCGGCCAACAGGAAAGAGAAAAACGGGAATTCACTGATGACTTCTTTCCCATAACCGGAAAAATCGTAATCTTGAATAACCCGGGAAGCCCGCCACCACCACCAGTGACCAAAAGGGGTCTCAGTCGGGGGAGATACCAGGTTCTGAATGTCCAGCCAGCTCCAGAAGGGGGAAACCATCTGACCGGTCGAATCAATTTTCCAGAATAATCCCCGGGAATGGAGGAAATGAAGGAATCCCTCCCAATTGCTGATGATCAGGGCATAAAATGGTCCGAGCAATGCCGGCATTAAAGATGATTTCTTACGCTTATTATTTAATGCGGTTAAATTAAACAGGATTCCAAACGATCCAACAGCTGACAAGGCAAAGATTAACGAAACGCCCAGGTTAAACGCCACGCTGCCCAGCGTTCCGACAATTTTTGCCAGCATCGCAACCAGGGTATAACCAAAATAATAGTAGGAAATACCATAGCCGGAGAGCCAGGGATCATGAGGGGGAAATGTCTCTGAATTCAGGATGGCATTAATAAATGCCAATTCCATCGGTTTTTCGGTACCGAGAATTTCCGGATTCAAGGATCGAATAACAGCCCAGCCTGCAAAAGCTAGCAGGAATAAGGTTTCTGTGGTGAAGATCAGCGTCTGGTATTCGCGGATCCATTCCTTCAATGTATCTCCCCCTGTTTTCCTAATCGCAAAAAATCCCAGGACTGCTGTTAAAAACAAAGTGAACAATAACCCTGCCAGGTTATTCGCAGTGATGCCCAAACGCCCCAGAATCCAATACAAGTATCCCCAAAGGAGTAAACCAAATATTTTCGAGAACGAATATCCCCGGTCTGGCAAATTCGGCACCAGGCGGAATATAATCGGGAATGATATCCACCCTACCGCGGTAACCATCAAATACCAAAAAATGAAATCTAACATTTAGTTTCCAATGAACATCTAATAGATTGTGAGAGTTTGATAAATTGTTGTCTCCTGATCATGATAGACGGGTGTCCACAGGATGCCTTCGGCAGCTTTAAATTTTTCTATACCTTCAGCCAGATATTTGGCCCGTTCAAGCTGACCCAGAATAATATACTGGACATCATATTTTTCCAGGAAATTCTTAGCGAATCCCAGGTCAGTTGTATCATAAAACAGATTAACATCTTCAACCCGGCTAAATACCCAATCATGCGGAGTGGTGGTGCGCTGTTGGCGTTGATGCCAATTCCAGCCCACCACGCCTGGCAAACCTGTATAAACAGTGTACCGTGTGGCCCAATGATATTCAACCTGATTCGCTTCCACGATTACCGGTGAACCTTCTACATTATCCTGCATCCAGCGGATGGCGTCGTAATCTTGTGAAAGATCGATGATTGTATTCAAATCAGCATACGTGGCGAACTGCATAAACGTCATACCGTCCAGGGTGTTAGTGGCGTTGGATGCCATGCGGTCTTTAATTTTAGCTACTCCGCCAAGCAAAGGGTAAATCGCTGCGCCGGTGATCAGGATAATTAAGAATACCTGCCATATCCTCCTGAACTTTACGTTCCATTTCTTCAGGGAAATAGACACCCAGCCAATGCAGGCAGCAGCGCTGACGGCAAACAGGGTCCAGGCTTGTAAATAAAACTTAAAGACCGTATTCATCCGGCCGATATCCCCTTCAATGTAAACCAGCTCAACCATCAATGTCATACCCAGGCTTGTTCCTGTCAGGAACAGCACTATCTGTTTAGCCAAAGGTAAACCCGGTCTGAAGATCAGGATTCCTGCCCAAACCATAAGTGGAAGCACAAACCAGATAATATGGACTCCTGAGCCGAGGATGGTAAATCCACCAATGTCGATTTTATTTTCCAAAGAAATCCCAAGTCCAATCATGGTCACCAGCAGAATTAGAATCACTGCAATGATCAGCTCCCGGTATTTGATTAAATCCCTCAGCGCAGAAACGGGGGTTGACGCCATCCAATCTATGGTCTCATAAACCATCCAGGAGATAATCACAAAAATGAACAGTCCCCAATGCGTAAAATAGTCATTTAACGGCGTATTGGATCCAAACCAGGGTTTGATACTGTTATATCCCTGACCGTACCAGTCAGCATAAGGTTTAAAGAGCAAAAATGCCAGAAGGACAAACAAAACCAGCTGGAGAGCATACCGGAACCAGGAATCCTTGCTTGGTTTTCCCCGCCACCATGAATATGCCAAGGCAGCAATACCCAGAATAAGATAAGGATAAAAATCCCAGGTATTGGTTGGTCGTAATACGCCAACCGCTAATGCTCCAAAGCTGGATACGGCGAGAATTCTCCCTAATCCCGCTGATTGCTGCTGAGGATTTTGGGTGGACTTTACGATGGATAATGCCCAGGCGATCGCCAACACTGTGAGCGGGAGTGCAATAAAATGCGCATGCAGGTCACCATACAGGAAAGTGAAGAAGGGAAACTCTGTGATCGGACCCCCATGTTCAGCGCCAATCGCTCGACTTGGATTCCAGTACCATTCACCCAGTCGGTAGTGAAGAGATTTGGTTTGGAAGAGCTGGACCACCCCCAGGAGGGTCCACTTTAATCGTTGGAAAAAGTTTCCCTCCAATACATTCACACCAGCTGAAGCAAGCCGCTGAAGCCCCTGGAGAACCATCCGGATGACCCCAAGATTCCCAAAAATAACCATGCCTAAAACACCAGCGCCACCAGCCAACAGCGGCAAACCCTGCTGACCCTCTCCTGATCCAGAATCTCCTACCATTAAATTCCAGGCCAGAGAAAACGCCCCCAATCCCAGCATCATGAACAACGTCGGCAGGATCAAATTATAGGCAATAGATGGCATGATCCCGAGCAATTTTACTAATACACCAACAAACACAAATCCATAATAATAATAATTAATATACCCCCCTGCAAACCAGGGATCATAGGGTGGGAAGGATGTGCTTTTTATGACGGCATTAAAATAGGAGAAATCCATCGGTTTTTCGCCGCCCTTCCAGGGATGCCACAGATCGGGATTGCCATACCGGATCAGCAAAGCGAGAATGAATATTGAGACCGCCAGGACTTCAATGATTAAATAATATCCTTTTCGTTTCCGCCATTCCTGCAGCAGTGATTCCCGTTGAATATATCCGGCGATCAATCCCCCAATCGCCAGAATCAGGACAACACCCAGAATGGTAATTCGCAAGACAGGTATCCCTGAGGATCCTGCCAACCAGACCAGAT
>CAZHHT010000124.1:0-9436 GCA_964532455.1 uncultured Anaerolineales bacterium | reverse complement strand
ATGAAAAAGTTGATGAATGGCAGATCAGCAGTGCTTTGGGCTGATCCCATAGCAGAGCAGAATGGTAATCAAAGACATAAACCTGGGTATCAAAACAAAAGTGACCTCGGAGGTCCCCGCCGGCGAGGTCCCCGCCGGCTTGAACATCTCCCTTTTGCCAAGCCACAGGTGTAGCAGGTAATACCCCCCGATTGCCAGCGCCGCGACCCCCGCAGCTACGTACCACAGCAAGAAGGGATTGAAATTGTCCATCAAGAGCACAAAATCCACCCTTTCCATGCCAATTGCACCGAGGTTGCACCAGATAATATCGTTGCATAAACTGGTTTGGCGGCTCGTTTTTCACCAATGTCATTGGCTTCCTTTATAATAGACACTAGAAGATTTCAGTTATCATTTGTAAAGACGCAAACCGTATTTATGTTTTTACATAATCCTCTCGCCATTGGCCCTTCGATATATGTTCAAATAAAACATTTCAAGGGTAATAGGACCGATGAGTTCTTTTCTCGAAACTGAGGAGACAATTATTAGGATATGCTTGGTGATAAATATATCAGAACACAAATAAAGCTATCCACATTTGTACTGTTTATCCTGGTACTGATTTCAAACGCAGCTTGCCAGGGTTCTCACTATCTCAAAGCCGGTGACCAAGACGTTCTCAGAAGTGGTCTAATCACTGTCATGTTTCATTCCCGTGATAGTTTAGTACCCTACCCGTATCAAATCGATTTCTCAGAATTAGATACAACCTATTACGAGAGTACTAAAAAAATACCTGTAATCGAACCAGACCTCTTTTTAAGTGAATTCGACCTCAAGGCACCCAATGGCATAATGGATCGCGGCAGGGTCTGGAGAGTACTCTGCTCCGACCCCCCTTTTGATTTCCCAGGATATGGGACAGATCCCCAACCTATCCTTAATAGATACCGCTGGAGATATTTGACCTCCTCTATTATAGCGCCTGCACGAGGATACCAGACAAATATGGATCTGGAGCTATGCCACAGGTATTACTTAAGGACAGAGGAGGGAGAGTCCGTGGTCTTGATTCATGTCGGTTATTACATCGGAGGAATCGACCGGCAACACTTTTTCTGGAGTTATGTGGATAATTGAGAACGATCATATTTTTACGATAGATTTACTTGATTGGTTATCAGATCCCCGATTTATTTCCGCTGCACTAACGACGGAGGACCAGAGACGGTAGACTGGGAATAAACTTAATATTACATCGAGCTGCCTGAAATTGACCCACGCCTCACCTGCGGTATAATGCGTTACAGAACGCACCCGTAGCTCAATGGATAGAGCGTCTGACTTCGAATTGGACGGGGAAGGTGTACATCCTTTCCATGGGGGAAACTTCCGTCCATCCTCTCGATGGAATGAACTACAAATTGTCCATTAAGAGTAGGTAATCCATCCCTTCCACGCTAATTGCACCAGCGTTGCACCAGAAACGACAAATAATTCAAACGGATTGGCGGCTCGATTTCAAACAAATCCGCAGTATCCCCCTACTCTATTCAGCTAAAAAAATAAACATTATTTTTGTTATTAATGAGCTATTGACTCATAATCAAAGGAGGAATTGTACACCCTGTCCAGTGGGCTAAATACTGTCTATTGTGTCCTCCCTGTAGGGTGAATTGTGTCAGTATTAGGGGGGGGGAAATCAGTCCAGGAAACCCATAATATCCATCCTGCCCATCCTATTTGTATCCAAACTGCACCCAAAATTTGTTTAGTCAACCCTGAAAGGCGACTCGAAATTATTCAAAGCTATAACTTAAGTAAACTATTCTTTAATCTAAATCCATCAAGAACTTAACGTTGGATTCGCGCGGAGCCGCCCTGGGCAAATGCCCTCACCTGCTCCAGGGTTGCCATAGTGGTGTCCCCTGGGAAGGTGGTTATCAGTGCACCATGCGCCCATCCAAGATTCACGGCTTCCTGCGGTTCTTCCCCTTTAATCAATCCGTAGAATAAGCCGGAAGCAAATCCATCTCCACCGCCAACCCGGTCATAAATATTTAACTCCGCAGTAGGAGATACATAAGTCTGACCATTTATCCAGGCGACAGCAGCCCAGGAATGGTGAGCCGTAGTATGGACTTCTCTCAGGGTTGTCGCTACTACCTTGATCTTTGGGAATTTTGCCAGAACTTTATTAATCATCCCAAAGAAAGCGCTGGGATCAAGTTTAGAACTGGATTCCACTTCGGGTCCGGGTATACCCAATCCCAATTGCATATCCTCTTCATTCCCAACCAATACATCAACATTCTCTACAATGCGCCCCATGACATCCTGGGCTTTCTCCAGCCCACCCCAAATATTCCATAATTTGGCCCGGTAGTTTAAATCAAAACTTGTGATTGCTCCCGTTGCCTTGGCAGCCTTCATCCCTTCAATGATCAATTCGCCAGTGGTTTCAGATAGAGCAGCATAGATACCCCCACTATGAAACCAACCAATACCTTCTGAAAAAATATCCTCCCAGTCAAAATCACCTGGTTTAAGCTGCGCTCCAGCTTCGTTGGCACGATTATAAAAAACCACCGGGGCCCGAACACCATAACCTCGATCACTATAAATCGTTGCCATATTAGGACCATTTACCCCATTATGTTCAAAATATTTATAAAAGGACTTAATACCCATCAAACGTACTCTTTCAGCGATAAGATCACCGACAGGGTACTTGACCATGGCCGCTGCCATTCCTGTTTTAAGACGAAAACAATTAGCCAGATTCGCAGCCACATTATACTCACCACCACTTGGATGTACTTTCCAATCATGTGCTTTACTGAAAGGTATAATCCCAGAATCAACCCGATGATTTAATGCACCAAGTGATAACAAATCCAACCCTGTGTTTTCTTTAATTTGGAGGCCGTTTTTCATCTGTTAGTCCTTTTACTTAAGCTGTATAAGTACTGGATGTCACATCCCCACCAGACCCAGTCCAATTGGTGTGGAAGAATTCTCCCCGGGGTTTATCTAACCGTTCATAAGTGTGAGCCCCAAAATAATCCCTCTGGGCTTGCAAAAGATTTGCAGGTAATCTCTCCCGCCGGTAGCCATCATAAAAAGCCAAAGCACTTGACATGGCTGGTACTGGCAGTCCTGCCTCAACAGCCCTGGCAATCACCCGCCGCCAGCCTGATTGTGCATTCTCAACTTCTACCTGGAAATAATCATCCAGCAATAAATTATCTAGGGCCGGGTTTTTATCGTACGCCTCTTTGATCTTCCTCAGGAATGCGGATCGTATGATGCATCCACCGCGCCACATTAAAGCAATGCCACCATAATTAAGATCCCATTCATACTCTGTTGCCGCGGCCTGCATTAACATATAGCCCTGCGTGTATGATATTATCTTGGAAGCGTAGAGAGCGTCATGAATGTCTTTTATGAAGGTTTTTTTATCACTCTCATACCCGAACTTCGGGCCATTCAACATCTTAGATGCTTGTACACGTTCTTCTATCATGGCGGAAAGGAAGCGTGTCGACACTGCTTCACTAATCAATGTTAATGGAATACCCATCTCCAAAGATGAAATCGCAGTCCATTTGCCAGTGCCCTTTTGTCCTGCTGTGTCTAAAATCTGATCAATTGTATATGCACCGTCATTATCCCTGTAGCTTAAAATATCTCGCGTGATTTCTATCAGATAGGAATCTAGTTTGTTTTCATTCCACTCGGCAAAAACTTCGTGCATCTCCTGGTTGCTCATTCCCAGTAAATTTTTCATCAAGTCGTAAGCTTCACAAATCAACTGCATATCCCCATATTCGATTCCATTATGGGTCATCTTAACATAGTGACCGGCGCCATTTTCACCTACCCACTTACAACAGGGCACTCCATCATCAACTTTCGCTGAAATCGCTTGGAAAATATCCTTAACATGCGGCCAGGCCTCCGGTGATCCCCCTGGCATAATCGAGGGGCCAAAGCGTGCTCCTTCCTCTCCCCCAGAGATACCCGTACCAATGTAAAGCAGCCCTTTCGACTTAACATACTCGGTACGCCGGATGGTGTCTTTGTAGTTTGAATTCCCACCATCAATGATAATGTCGTCAGAGTCTAGGTGGGGTATCAGAAGATCGATAAAATCGTCAATCGGCTGACCAGCCTTGACTAAAAGCATCACTTTGCGTGGTCTATTTAATAAACTAGTTAATTCTTCAACAGACTTCGTTCCAACAACTTGGGTGCCTTTTGCTTTACTGTTTATGAATTCATCTACCCTGGCGACTGTGCGATTAAAAACTGCCACCTTAAAACCATGGTCATCCATATTCAAGACTAGGTTTTGACCCATCACCGCCAGACCAATAAGGCCAAAATCACATTTTTTCATCTTGGTTCCTCCTTCAATAGTCTCTTTAGGTAAAATGCAAACAAACAAATCCAGTCAAACATTTCACTCACTTTGGGAAAAAGCATGTTTTCGTCCAAGTGGTCTACCCACTCAATAATATTGATGCTGGACAAAGCACAATAATCGAGATTAAGCCGGAACTATATTTTTTTCCGAAACTAGCAGACCAGGGTCACATTTACATTCGGTTTTTCGACACCAATATCCATTACTCCAGCGCCGCATGAAAGGGCTCAGGCATTCATCACCCGAATAGACCCATTCACGTTTCAACCAGGTGACAGGTTTATCACCACATTATCAGCGTCTTGTGCACCCTGATGATGAATTTGTCCCAATCCTGAACTTACAAAGCCGGATAGCACTTTACTTGAGATTGCAAATTGGTTGGGAATTTCATGATTTTAATCGATACAGCACCTCACCTGCTTTTGGAACAAAGAGAATTCTCTCGTCCTTACGATTTTGCCATTCAGTGATATTTATACTGGCCGGATCAAGATATCCTATGTTAAGACGGGCGCAGTCTTCAGATGTGATTTTACTCGCTAGCGTAACCTTAACATTGGGGGTTTCGACATCCCCTTTCATAATGCCTGAACCACGCAGATGTGTGCTATGTGCCAGTATAAGTAACGGAATATGCTTAAAACGCTCCCAGTCCTGTAAAAAATATGGCAATATATGATAGCCGACCTCGTAAATATATTTACCATGCACACAACTAACCATTTCCAGGTGTGGCGCGTAAATGATTAGCTCGCCGCCCCTGGCCACCACGGGTTCGAGCTTATACATCGCTTTGGCCGCCGTCCAGAGTTCATCGTACATTGGCGGGGCGCAGGAGAGTACCTGTTGGAAAGGTTTGTCGTACCACAGGATATGCCGCTGCGCGGAAAAATCAGCTGCCGCGCTCCAAGCTGTGTACATATCGTCTATGAATAGCCCTGCCAAATCATGGTCTTGTACAGTCAATGCAATCAGTGTTACAGGCGTTTTAAGCCTTTGTGCCGCAGCGTGTATCATGGCGCGCACAGGGGTTTCCTTGATGCCGATTGTCTCAACCACGCCTGCCAGTGCACCTAGCCAATGTGTCGCATTGACCATCTCTGGACCTGAGATTCCGGGGAACAGATATTTTGCCCCGCCTGAAAAACCGACTACCTCGTGAGGAAACGTTGGACCCAAAATAATAATTTGATCATATTCAAGTACGGCTTTATTCAAGCGGATTTCAACTCTATCGGGTAGAGACTCGTGCCATTGTGCACCGGAAATTTGCTTGATTTCATCTTGCTCCATTGTGCCCAAGGTGACTAGAGCGGAGGGATTATCCCAGGCATGATTGAGCAAACCAATCTGTCTAAAGGTTGACTCCCTCTCCTCGGGACTAATCCCAACCAGTTTACAAAGTTTTCCTTCGGTCAGGGGGGGGTGAGTCCCCAGTGCTACCATGAAATCGAGCTGGCGGGTATCACGCAACACTTTAACAAGTGTCCGGAATAATAACGGAAGCGGTAATGTACGTGTATGATCAGGTATCAACACCAACACGCGCTGGTTATAAAAATTTTTTTCCAGACCCTTACTTAGAGCTTGCCTGATACTTTCATTAGAAATAAAAGCGTCTGCTGAAGCTGTCACTTGAATCATGGTCATCTGTTTACACGCCACTGAATGCCGAAAACCCGCCATCCACCGGCACAACGATCCCGGTCACAAATTGCGAGGCCGGGGAAAGCAGCCAGAACATCGCACCCAATAAATCTTCAGGGTCGCCAAAGTGTCTCTGTGGGGTGTGGTCGATGATGGTTTTCCCGCGCAGGGTCAGTTCGCCACTTTCTGCATTGGTCAGCAGGAAACGATTCTGTTCTGTCAGGAAAAATCCGGGAGCCAAGGCGTTTACCCTGATATCTGGTGAGTACTCTTTCGCCATGTGGACGGCCAACCATTGTGTGAAGTTACTAACCGCCGCTTTTGCTCCCGAGTAAGCAGGGATACTCGTCAGGGGTTGGAAAGCGCTCATCGATGAGATATTAAGAATCACACCTTCACCCTGTTCGACCATTATTTGACCAAACACCTGGCAAGGTAGCAAAGTCCCCTGGAAATTCAAATTAAAAACCCACTGGACAGCAGCCTCTGGTAAGTCAAAGAAACTCAAATCTGGGTTGGTGGTGGCTTCTTTTTTGTTGCCTCCCGCGCCATTGATCAGGATATCGACGCGGCCAAACTTGTCCAAAATGTTTTCAGCTGCTTTCTTGATGCTGGCTTTATCTAACACATCACACTGCACGGCAAAGGCTTCACCGCCTTCGGACTGAATTTCATCAACCACGTTTTGAGCTGATTCCATTAAAAGATCGAGTGCGACAACTTTGACTCCAGTTTGCGCCAAAGATTTGCTCATTGTCGAACATAAAACACCGCCGCCGCCGGTTAGGACAGCAACTTTGTCTTGCAACTGGAATAATTGGGAAAGATAATTTTGATCCATTTTTAATTCCTAAATATTAGTGGTCTCGATTCTCGACAAACGCTTCCAAATGATGCTTAAAATGTCTTTGAAGGAATCGTTCGTATAAATCGAGATTTGCAGAGAGTGTATCCATCAAATGCGGGCCATAGTCATCCAGCACTGAGCCAAAGGTGACATGTAGCACCTGCCGGGCGTCGAATTGGTCAAAAAGATTATATAGTTGGTCGTCATTTAAGTCTACGGCTGGGGGAACTTTTTCCAGTCTTCCGGAAACGTGGTATGTAGCCCGGTCGGTTTCATAACGGGAACGAGCGAAATCCAATATCTCCCGAAAGAAGGTTTGATCCACCACGGCAATTACCCGCAAGCATTCCAGATAACTTGTTCCTGCGGTTTTGACGTGTACCAGATTGCGTGCCTGCTTGGCAATGACGGGATAAATGCGAAATTTATCGGAGCCGGTGTGAATGCTGAGTTTGTACCCACCAATGGCGTGCATTACAGCTACATGACGCTCCAATTCGCGGTCGAATTCAGTGAGATCACCCACATAGTCCACACCCTTCTCAAAGCTGCCAATGAAGCGTGGCGCCAGCGAAACAAAGGGCACGTCCAGCCGTCGCAGTTCATTGGCGATGTAATAATGTTCTAGGACGGTGGTCGGTGTATCCGTTTCATCGACGGAAGCTTCCAAATCGAATTTGTCGACATGCTGAACCAGGTAATCGGATACGGTTTTGATATGAGCGATGGCACTCCCATATTTTGCTGCCGCCCGCAGGAGCGTCTCTTCCCGGAATTCCAGGGTGAATCCAGCTAAGTCAACCGAATTTTCCACGTAAAGTTGAAATAGCCTTTCCCACGAAATCCCCAGAGAATTCCACGGCAACTGGGCTACCTTCAATTTGAGGGTTTTCACCGAATCCAGATGAGCATTATTGTCTACGTATTCATTGGGGTCGATGGTGTAGAAAGTATAACCAGCCTCGATGAAGGGGGGCAAATCACCGATTTCTTTGACGTGATCGGCATCCGCGCCCCAAGGATCGCGCCAGCCCATTTCAAAGATACCCCACATGGCATCATCAAGCACAATTTGGGGATTACGTCCAGTCCGGGCGTTCTCACGTACAGATTGTTGAGCGAATATCGGAGCAATCCCTGTTCCTTCAACAGCCGCGATATGACCTGGGGTGGCAATCCCTAACCGGTCGCCGAATCCAAAGGAGATTGCTAATCCCAGGGGTTGGGGATTGAGCCACGGGATGCGGTCCCGGAGGGCGGCTGCGTTTTCAGGAGTAAGGGAACAATTATAAATTTCAGCTAGAAGCTCCCCTTGAAAAATGGAATGATCTCCCTCGATGCAGAGAACCTTCTGATGTGTGGCTGTATCACTGGCCAGGTAATATTTTGTCCCATCGTGTTGAATTTCAGATTGTGGGCAAACTTGCATGGTATCCCTCTCAGGATTATAAATGACTTAAGTGATGACTGACAACTATATCTGTCGCAGGTATCCGATACTCATCGCAGCTGCCGTATCGGAGTCGGGTTTGGGCATGAATTCTCCAGAAACATACCCCTGATATCCCGTAGCAAAAAGTGCTGAAATGATTGACTTGAAATCCAGATGCCCCACACCAGGATACCATCGATTGGAATCGGCGACATGAAAGTGGAAGATACGCTCACCGCAGGCCCGGATGCTTTCTTCCACTACCGGCTCTTCGATGTTCATATGAAAGGTATCCAACAGCAAACCAAAATTGGCGGCACCGACCCGTTCGATCAAATCCAATCCCTCATCAACGGTGTGGATGAGGTCGGTTTCGTAGCGGTTGATGGGTTCCAGAGCATATTTCACGTTATGCATGGCGGCTTCGGCAGCACATTCTTGCAGGGCCTCAACCAGGTAACTCATAGATTGTTCGTGGGTTTGTCCCTTAGGCGTGATTCCGCGAATCAGGCCCAGGATAATAACCGCGTCGAAGTGTTTTGCCAATGGGATATGGCTTTTAATGCGTTTGATGGCCGCCTTCCGTACAGCAGGATCATCACTGGTAAAGGATAAGCCTTCTTCCCCCCAGGCCTGGCCGGTACCGATGGCGGGGACTTTTAGCTCATAACCTGAGATCATTCGGTCCAACTCATCTACATCAACCAGATTTGGGTCACGGATCGCCAGTTCGACGCCCTCGTAGCCCCAGTCAGCAATCTTGGCGATGTTGGAATCAAAGTCACCCTTGAATGTCGCCGCTTCGAATTGGGCTGCATGTGTTGATAAAACGATAGATAATTTCATAGTATTTTGTCCAACAGTTATGAGCACCGTGATGGGTGATACATAGAATACTGCGCTTCATGAAATCAGCTTTGTATTTAATGAATCACCTACCACGGCATTTTGAATCTTTATTCTTCTGATGTCCCGTACGGTCTGATATTATTTGCCCAACCAGGTAATTTTACATTCCTCCCGATTGGTCTGCAATTCGATAATATTTTGTGGCACTTCTTCCAGGCTGATCTTCTTGGTACTCATAGGT
>CAZHHT010000123.1:0-9467 GCA_964532455.1 uncultured Anaerolineales bacterium | reverse complement strand
GATTCCAGATGCGAGAGCGCTTTCCGGTCGTTGCCTTAACCATAGTATCTAACGGTGATCATCATCAATCAGCCGCCGCAGGTAAGCCTGGGCGGAGAGGTAACAATTAATGAAGGTGAACACCTCACCCGCGCCGGAAGCTTCACTGACCCCGGCTCGGAAAGCTGGACCGGGGAAGTGGATTACGGCGAGGGAGTGGGATTCGAGCCGCTGACCCTCAACACCAACGGAAGTTTTGACCTTGATCACCTTTACCCGGATGACGGGAATTTCACTGTCACCGTCCAGATCACCGACGAGTTGGACGCGGTAGGGGAAGATTCTTTCCAGGTGATTGTGAATAATATTGCCCCCGAGGTGACTATAAGCGGGGAAAGCTCACTGTCCGAAGGGGAGACTTTCACCGGGGACGGCTCGTTCACCGATCCCGGGGCTGACAGCTGGACTGCGACCGTCGATTATGACGACGGCCAGGGTCCGGAACTGCTGGTGCTGACGGAGCAGTCCTTTACGCTTGAGCACCTTTACCCGGAGGACGGGATTCCTGCCGTGACTATCTGTGTAATTGATGATGACGGAGGAGAAGGGTGTGCTGTGCTGACCCTTACCGTGGAAAACCTCCCGCCCAGCGTGGAGGCAGGTGAAGATATGACTGCTGAGACCGGGGAGGAAGTGGCTTTTTCGGGCACCTTCTCAGATCCTGGGATACTCGACACCCACATCATAGTATGGGACTTTGGTGACGGGGAGACTGGGGAAGGAACGCTCACACCCACCCATGTGTACAACACACCAGGAAGCTATCCAGTCACTCTGACTGTGACCGATGATGAAGGCGCCGCGGGAAGCAGCAGCCTGACTGTGGTAGTCACTCAGTCGCAGTCGGAGAACCTGATCGTGCTCAATGATCGGCGGAGTGATCACTGCCTGACGCTGGACCTGGATTCGGGTGATTACAGCTGGTATGCAGATGGTGGAGAGGTGTATACCGGGACGGTGACGCTGGTAGAACGAGGGCAGGTGGTACTGTTCCGCAGCGTCCAGGGAGACCCTCAGTACCTGCGCGGTCTGCTGCTTTTACGCCCGGAGATGGGCACTGCCCGGATGCGGGTGGGCGGCTGGTTCCGGGGCAGATGGATGTTTATTTTGGACCGGGATTTTACGGAACCGGATTATTGTCAGTAGACGGTATTCAGTTGTTTGGAAGAAGTAAAAAGTAAGTAGTAGGGTGACCCGTAAAGAAAGTAAGCAGTTTTAAGGTTTCATCAAACCAGGCATCCTGAGTGATTTTCACCGTTAGGTGTAAATTGTAACGAAGGGCTTCACAAAATCGTGGGCTAAGTAAAGTAAGTCACACGCCCGCCCGGTGATAAATTCACGGGCTAGGGTAAGTAAGTCCCTCTGAAGAGAGACTCCTACATTGTATGTCATCCTGAGTTCCGCGAAGGATCCATGATGAGATCAAATGACCAGGATGATAATCTGGAGATGGAGATAAGGACGCTGCATCCGCAATCGCCCGGTGATGCCCCTGTGGGGTGCTGTGCATAAATTTGCGGGCTATGTAAATGTAAGTCCCACCTTCGCCCGGTGATGCCACTGCGGGGTGCTGCGCATAAATTCGCGAGCTATGTAAACTAAATCCCTCTGAAGAGGGACTTCTTCTTTTTTGTCATTCCGAGTGCAAGGAGGAATCCATAATGAGGTCATAGATCCGTGATGAGAGTTTGGAGTCTAAGTACCAAATCATTTATTACCCGCCCTATGACAAATAATAGGGTTATTAAACGGTGCCTCCAAATGGGAGGCTTGAAATTTTTTTAGGCGAATTTAATTAGTGGAATGTCACTAATCCAGACAATAAACCACGTCAATATCATAGATTGGGGGATAGTGGAGTTGTTTTTTGATTTTACAGGTTTCGGTTGCCTTGACAATAGATTTCAAATACTTCATGGGGAACCGAGTATCCACAATAATCTTGACAGAGATGGTTTGGATAACTTTTTCTTCTTCAAACTCGAATTCCAGCCAGATGCAGTCAATCGGGATATCGCGCTCCAAGCAAAATGCCATTACATAATATCCCATACAAGTTCCCAGGGATACCTTAAACAAATCGAAGGGATTTGGATAGATCCCTTCTCCGCCCGATCTGAGAGATTGATCTGTTTCAATAGTAAAACCTTTATATTTAGCGGAAATTCTCTTACCGCCGGGAAAGTATATTTTCATTCTTAACTTCTTAATTGTTTGTTGTAGGATTTGATGTATGCTTCAACTTCAGCAGTGGTAGGAAGTGCATCAATTACACCGAGCTTTGTGGTGGTTAGCGCGCCGTTGACACAAGCCCTGAAAAGTGCTTCCCTGGGGGGTAGATTCTCAGCAAGGGCTACACATAGAGCTGCGTTAAATGCATCTCCTGCCCCCACGGTGTCGACTACATTCACTGGTAAACAGGCCTGGTAGATGGACTCCCCTTGTTTGTTGACATAAAGAGCGCCACTATTGCCCAGGGTGAGATAGACCTCTGAGGGGCCCAATTCGAGCAGTTTCTTGCCTACTATTTCAATATTGGCGAGCGTCAAATCTTCCTGATACTCTTCTGAAATCAGGGCAAAAGCCTCTACCTGGTTGGGGGTGAGGACATCAACCCGTTCCAACAATCCCTCTGGGATCTCGCGGGCTGGGGCTGGATTTAAGATAACTTTCAGACCTGATTTTTCCGCTGATTCAACGGCCGCAAGGATAGGTGCATCAGGAATTTCCAACTGCAGGTAAAGTATATCTGCGGATTGAAGATCTTCTTTCGCGTTATCAATATCCTGCTCGCTGAGATATTCATTTGCGCCAGGGAAATAGGCTGCTGTATTTTCGCCATTTGGTTGAATATATACCAGGCCGATCCCCGAAGAGGACTGATCCGTTCGTTTGATATAGCTGATATCTATTCCTTCTTGAGTATAACTTTCCAGGGCCATATCACCAAAGATATCTTTCCCGATTTTTTCAACAAGAACCACATCAGCGCCTAAACGCCTGATGGCAACAGCGACATTATTACCTTTACCGCCTTGTCCTATGTCAAATTGTTGAGCTATAATCGTTTCCCCAAGTAGAGGTACATGGGGCAAAATAACGGACATTTGACAGACATAACTTCCGAGCACACATATTTTTGATGTCATTTCTTACCCCATATCTATCGCTTGCCAATCTTTTTTAAACCCGGTAATTGATTGCTGAGTAACCTCACTTTCCATAGATTCAAGTAATAATGGGTAAGGAATTGCCACAGCATCTGCACCGGCTAAAGCCACTTCTTCCAGGTGATCTATATTTCGAATACTGGCTGCCAAAATCCGTGTTGGCTTTCTATTGTAATCAGCGAATTGTTTAATATTCTTTAGCAAACGTACGCCGTCCCCGCCTGCATTAGTTACCCGGCCAATATAAATTGACAGATAATCAATACCAGATTCCAAGGCAATGCAGGCTTGAGCCAATGAGCTAACACCAGTAAGGTTCAGGACCATGTTGGTATGCTGCAGGTTGGGGATAATCTTAAAAGCATCTGGACAATACGGTATCTTCAAGTGCAATACACGATGATGGAGCATTGAGTGGAATAACCGCGTCTCTTCCATCATCTGATGTTCTTCTGTAGCTACAATCTGCAGCCCAAAAGGCAGATTTCCAATCTCATCAATTCCTTTGACTAATTCCGTTAACTTCATCTCCTCTTTCTTTATAATGCTGGAATTTGTTAGAACTCCAGCAATGGGAAGGGAGTATGCTTTCTTGATTTCATCCAAGTTTGCAGACGCTAGGAAAATCTCCATAATAACCTCTCAATTTTTTCTTAAGCTGACAGATCTTTGTCGGTGATTTCAAAAATAATCTCAACGGTCCATTTCGCGACGTCGCCACAAACCGAGGGGCATTTATCAATATGCGCTCCTGCTTGGGTGAACTTTTCTCGGGAAGTTTTATCACGCAGGGAGTAAACTGTTCCAAATATTTTCTTCTGGACATGGCGGCCTGTTGGGCCCCCATATTTACCAACAAATCTATCATAGAGCTGAACGACAGAGTCCCAAGTGTGTCCTGGTTGATTACCCTTGAAGTTTTCATATCTGCGTCCGGTATATCTACTAAGTGCCAGGATGCCCGCAGCAAGTGCGCCGCAGGTCCCTTCCGTTGAAAGAGCAGTTCCGCCAGTTAATCCATCTGCAGCCTGGAAAAGATCCTCATCCACCCAGTTTGTACTTTCCATTATTGCTGCCAGAGTTGCCTGTGCGCAGTGTTCTTTGACTTGTTCATATTGGTAAGCCAATTTATAGGCATTTTCAGCCTGGTGATTTTGAATATCCACAGCCTGTTCCTTTGATTAACAAATGCTTTAATTTCCTTTCAACCTTCCGGATACTTTATTGTCAAACCCCACAGCTGCTAGTAATACAAAACCCAGGATGATCTGCTGGTAGTAATCTGAAATATTGACCAGGATCATACCGTTTTCCAGAACGCCAATGATCAGAACGCCGAAAAGCACGCCAAGCAGTTTCCCTTGTCCGCCGAAAATGCTCACCCCGCCGAGAACCACCGCAGTGACCACTTCCAGCTCATACCCTGTACCAACTTTAGGTTGACCGGAGCTCATTCTGGATAGCAGGACAATTCCCGCAATTCCTGTCAGGAGGCTGCTCAGAATATAAAGGAGATATTTCATCTTTTTGATGTTGATACCCGATAATCTGGTGGCCTCTTCATTGTTGCCGATACCGTATGTCCAACGTCCAAAAGGTGTTCTGGAGAGGAACACCCAACCAAAGAGGAAGATCAGCCCCATGAGAATGACCGGTATAGGGATAGGTCCCAGGTAACCCTGGCCTATGATTCTGAATTGATCTGGGAAGCCCCAGATATGTCTGCCAGTGGATAAAACATAGGAGGCGCCCCGCAAAATAGTCATAGTTCCCAGAGTTGTGATCAGAGGCGGGACATTAATCTCATTGATAAAATAGGCGTTTAATGCCCCTACTCCGCAGGACATCAACAGAGTGAGGAATACTGCCATTCCTGGGTTCAGACCCACCTCTACCATGAGTTTTGCGCAAACCACACTGACCAGTGACAATAAGGAACCAACGGATAGATCGATTCCCCCGGCAAGGATCACAAAAGTCATTCCAACAGCAGATATCCCCAGCATGGCTACCTGTCGGGTGACATTGAAGAGGTTCTCTGCACGGAAGAACGTAGAGCTTGTCAGAGAAAACACCAATAGCAGTAAAAGGAATACCAGGGAGATCGCATAGCTTCGTAACGAGCTTGCGGTAATCGACAGATTGAGTTTCTTCAAGTTAATTTTTGAATGTTTATTTTTTGTTGTCATTATTCAATTACCATGCCTAATAAGAAGCCATGTCAAGAATAAGGTCTTGTTTGGCCTCTTCTTTGTTAATAAAGCCCGTTATCATTCCTGAATTCATTACAATGATCTGGTCGGACATACTGATTAATTCTGGGAGGTCGGAAGAGATCATGAGGATTCCTTTACCGGCCTTAGCCAATTCATCTAACAAGTAGTAGATCTCTTGTTTTGCTCCCACATCCACCCCCCGGGTGGGCTCATCAAAAATCAGAATATCGCAGTCACTGGCCAGAAGTTTAGATAGCACTATTTTTTGCTGATTACCCCCACTCAGGTATTGAACAAGCTGATCCTCATCTGTCGTCTTGATGGACAAACGATCGATATAATGGGAAATAATCATTTTTTCAGACTGGCGATTGATCAAAAACCAGCGAGAAATCTTATCTGCAATACTGAAAGTGATATTATGCCGGACGGACATTTTTCCGAGAACCCCGGATTTTTTCCGATCTTCCGGTACCAAACCGATATTCAACTTCATCGCTTTTGTGGGACTGCTAATATTCGCGCTCTTGCCGTGGATTTCCACTTCCCCTTTCTCAATCTTGTCCACCCCAAAGAGGGCCCGGGCAATCTCCGTTCTTCCTGATCCCACCAAGCCTGCAATGCCCAGAATTTCCCCGGCATGCAAAGAAAAACTGATATCGTGGATGGAAGCTGTTGAAATGTGACTGACTTTCAAGACAATCTCCCCGGTTGTGTCTTCACGCTGAGGATACTCCTGCCCCAGTTTCCTCCCTACCATCAAACTGATTATTTCTTTACGGTTGGTCTCATTGGTGGAAATAGTTTTTATCAGTTCTCCATCACGGAGTACAGTAATGCGATCTGAAATGGAAAGGGCTTCTTCAAGACGATGAGAGATGTAGATAATAGTTACCCCATTATTTTTCAGTGTTTCGATGAGGCTGAACAATCTGGATACCTCTACCGGGGTCAGCGGGGCTGTGGGTTCGTCCATAATCAGCAGACTGACATCGTGGCTCAAAGCTTTGCCGATTTCAACAATTTGCTGTTCAGCAACACTAAGATCACTTACAATAACTTTGGGATCTAGGGAGAATCCCAGCTTGGAAAGGATTGTTTCAGCTGAAAGATTCATTTTCTGATATTCGAGCAGCGGCCCCCGTTTGATTTCCTTCCCCAGAAATATGTTATCGGATATAGTAAGGCTAGTAACCAGGTTAAACTCCTGATATATGGCTGCTATACCAAGGTTAAAGAGCGCGTCGTGTGGGGAATAGGTTCTGTATTTGTTACCTGAAATTTCTAGATAACCTGTATTTGCCTCAATCGCCCCAGTTATGATCTTGATGAGGGTTGATTTTCCAGCACCGTTCTCACCTACAAGAGCATGAACTTCTCCTTCCAAGAAATCAATATCAATGGAATCTAAAGCCTGGACGCCAGGATACTGCTTGGAAATATCTCTCAATGATAATAAGGGTTGGCTGGACATGGATGAATCCTTACATTAAATCAGCAGACAGGATAGGGGGGATCATCATTACTACAGATGATCCCCCGATCGGTTGGGATAAGACACTGATAAACTACTCGGGCACATTCTCAAAGGTGATTGTCTGCATAGGAGCCAGGACTTGTTTCTCAACCTCGTTGCCTATGATGAGGTCATACGCCATTTGGACTTCCATTTGGCCTGCACCTGAGGGGTTCAGGTCGATGGTTCCGCGGAAAATTCCGTTTTCACGGATTTTCTCAAAGGCTTCTTGTGAGCCGTCGCTGCCTACAACGCAGAAGTCGTCGAGGTCTTTGCCGGTTGCCCGAATTGCCTCATAAATGCCCAGTGCACAGGCATCATTCACAGCTACAAAGACCCGCAGATCAGGATACGCCTGCAATAAGGATTCTGCTACCTTCATACCCAGGTCAGTAGACCCGTTGCAATCCTGCCGGGCAACCTGAACAGCATCAGGGGCGTGTTCCAGCACACCATCTTCCATTCCATCGCCGCGGATTATGACGTGCTCAAGACCGTCAAATCCTAGCACTGCAAATTCCGCATCTGGTTCAAGATTTTCAGTGATCCATTTGCCTGCTAATTCGCCAGTCATAAACCCAAGCCGATATTCGTCTTGGTCTACGAATGCATCTGCGCCCGCCAGGTCATGGATCGCTCCAACAACATAAATCCCTTTTTCGTGAGCTTGTTCAACATATGTTTCCAGCGCTTTTGCGTCAACTGCGCTGATAATGATGGCATCAACACCCTGGGTAATCCAGTTTTCCATAACTGAAATTTCTCGGGCTGGATCGGTATCACTGTTGTGGACTATAAGCTCCGCGCCTAGTTCGTCGGCCATCGCTTGGGCTCCTTCGATTTGCTCGTTCCAATAGCCCATGGAAATGTCAATCACAGAGAACCCGATTTTGATCTGATCAGCCTCTTCTGATTCCTGTCCACCGCACGCTGAAAGGACAAGCGACATCAGCAGCAGAGCGATACAAAGTTGAAACAATTTAGTTTTCTTCATGATTTTCCTCTTTTTTTCATGATGATTTAGTAGGGGGTAATTCAAATTTCAAAACAAATATTAGGTATTTATTTTATGTTATCCTCCTTTATTAACCCAAGTCGATGGAGATTTTTCCCACCATATCTGCATAAAGATGTTCAACTGGTCGATTATCAGAACTAAAAATAGTGCTTTCGATAGCTGAGATACACGTTCCTGGTTCAATGCCAAGCAGATCCATGGTTTCATCGGAGTCTACGATCTTGGGTTCGATAAATCTATGACCGTGAAAGAGAAGCACAGAATATTTGGTTTCGAGAATGTCATAAAGGGAGCAGGTATTGAAATCTTCCTTCTCGATATTGGGGCAGATGTCATAGGGAAGGTAGCTTTCTACAATAAGAACCGGGCTGTTATCTACTTTTCTAAGGCGCTTGATATAAAAAACTGAAGAGCCAAGATCTATCTGAAGCTTGTCAGCGATCAAGGGATCCGCTTTAATTATTTCCTTCTTCAGCTCCATGGTGCTATGAGGTATCCCTTTTCGTTGCATTTCCTCAGAAAAGCATTTCAGACTTCCTAGGAATTTTCTTTTAATGGGGGGGTATTTAATGAAGGTTCCTTTTGCCCTTTCTTTGCGCAGATATCCCTCATTTTCCAGGTTTTGGACGGCGTGGCGTACCGTTGCTCGACTGATCGAATATATCTGCTCTAATTCAGATTCTGTGGGCAGGAGGTCTCCGGGTTTTAAATCCCCATTGCTGATGGAATCCTTTATTATTTTTTCTAGCTGATAATAAAGAGGTATGGGAAGATCGTGATCAATTTCTCCTTTCATGTCTCATCCTTTCATTATTCATTATAACGTACGTACGTTATAATGAATAATACCTGGAATCAGTTCGTTTGTCAATAATATGTGACATGACAATAAGCACTTTTTTCCGGGAAAAGTGACCCATCTGAAAAAGCAAGTTGGGGAGCTTTGGAAATAAGCAGATAATTTTTATTGGGATTTAGGGTGCATGGTATCCAAAATCGCACAGGCTTCTAATTCGTGGGCAAAAAAAACGAAGTCCCATGATTACCCGGCGAATACCCTTCGATACGCCGCCGCTATGCGTCAGCTACTCAGGATGCCTGTCTTTCGACCAAAGGAAGTATCGAAAGGCTTCGTAAATTCGCGGCCTATGTCAAGTAAGTCCCACCTTCGCCCGGTTATGCCCCTGCGGGGTGATGCGCATAAATTCACGGGCTATGTAACGTAAGTTCCTCTGAAGAGGGACTCCTACATTGTTTGTCATCCTGAGCCCTTCGCGAAGGATCCATGATGAGATCAAATGACCAGGATGATAATCTGGAGATAAGGACGCTGCATCCGCAATCGCCCGGCGATGCCCCTGCGGGGTGCTGCGCATAAATTCACGGGCTAGAAAAAGTAAGTCCCTCTGAAGTGGGACTTCTGTATTTACTCAATTAGTTGAAATCATCAACCTTGGCTCTACTGAAAAAAGGGGGGTAAAAAGCAGCAAATCTTAAGAAATTAACTT
>CAZHHT010000122.1:0-9491 GCA_964532455.1 uncultured Anaerolineales bacterium | reverse complement strand
CCAGAGACAGAACGTAGTAGTACACCCGGCGATGGCCTGCTTTCTCTGAGATCTGAGGAAGGCTTTCTGTATCCTGCCATAACGTCTGATGGAAATAGCGCCAAACCACGGCAGACGGGATCAAAACGGAGAAAGCAATAGAAATCTCTAGCAGAAAATTCGACCAAATTGAAGTTTCCCCAAATATGCCGTTTAATAACACACTCAGGATCACTCCCGCCGGAAACAGAGTTGCCAAAGCCCCCAACAACGACAGAGCATATAGAATACTTAAACGGATCCAAGAGGATCTTTCGATGGGATCTTTAATCGCGTTTTGGATGATCTGCCAGCTGTAAACCCACACTCCTGCGCCAATGAGAGTAAAACTGATCCCATTTACCATCGCGGCATCAACTCCGCCAAGTACATCTTCGGTAATGAACAGCAGCAGCAGCACTGCGCCACCGTACAACATCAATAAACCATAAAGCATCCAGAAATAGTGGTTGATGCGGCGCATGAGCGGCAGGCTTTTTCCTTGTGGTTTTTGCCAATGCTGAATAATGACCCGCCGGAAATAGATTGCCAGGACTGCGTTGACAACAATGGCAATCAGGTTATCTGACCAACTCTGATCAGTGCCGAATGCCAGCCCAATTTCTCCCAAGTTGAGTATTAAAACCAGGGCACGCATCAAGATTGAGAGCACACTGTGAACAACAGGCACAGCCAGAGCGATCCAGGCCGCATAAAGGAAAAAGGTACGCACACCCGAATACTGTTCATCTTCATCCTGCTGGGCATCACGCTGAGCCAACCACCAATGGAAGAAGAATACTGGCAGTCCCACTAAAATAAATGCCAACCCGCCAGCTAAAGAATCAGCCGCAGGGGTAAAACCTTCCTCAAAGATTGAGCGTGCCAGGGTAATAAGAGCCCAAACCACAACTTCGAGGCTGATAAGGGTTACTAAATATATATATAATCGCCGAATGGTCTTCATTATCTCCTCTTTAAGGAACATTGCTCCTTAGGGACGATAAGTATCGTTATACCAGTCCCAGCCCCAAAATGGGTAAGGCATACTTTCAATTTTCCAATCGCCCTTTTCATTCTTGACTAAGTGGGCGACTGAATTATTGCGGTTTACACCGCTAAACGGACCCGGGCTGATCTGCACAGTCGTTACATCGACCCAGGCTGTGTTATCCACATCTTCATCCCATCCAGTAATCTGAATACCGGAATCTTCTGGGCCATTGTATTCTGTAGCAAAATAAGAACGAAAACTACCAAACCCTGGTTTGTCTTCCTCGTCAGCCAGATAGCCATATGCTTTTTGGAAATCATCTTGTTGTAACGCCAGGACGTAATTGTGGACTACGCCATCCGGAGTGTTTTCTCCCATGTAGGTTTGCCCATCATTCTGTCGTATGAAAAACACAACCAGGGCAGCAGTAATCAACACACCGATCCCTACCAGAATTCCGATTAAAAATCGATCCTTTTTCATACCAGTTTCCTTTATTCAACCTGAGGTTTTGGCTTCTTCTTGGTAAATACAGCAACGTCTTAATTATACAACGAGTTTTGAGATCCCTCTCATCCCACTTCCTTCACAACTTCAGAATGTTGGTGTAACATAACAACTGGTACTAAAACTGGGGGCAGGTTTGGTCTCTACAGGAGCTTTTTTCGATAAACTTTTTATTGGAAAGTGAAAAATCATGAAAAATATTGTTCTTACTCCCACTCCTGAATGGATGGCCCGCGAAGGCCTCACTGATACAGTCGATCCCTGGGAAGACGGCCTGCGAACCGATGTAGACTCACCTGCCTTTGAGTGGTGGTACTTTGATGCCCATTTTGATGATGGGTCCACTGCTGTGATTGTCTTTTACACAAAGCCAATGCTAGCGTGGAAGGGTCCGGCCAAACCCCAAGTCTCGTTGACCATTACCCGTCCCAATGGCGACATGACCATCAAATTTTTCACCAGCCCCGTTGCCCAATTTTCGGCAGCGAAGGAAATATGCGATGTGCAGGTCGGAGAAAGCTGGGTTCAAGGCGACTTACATCGCTACCGTCTCCATGTTGAGATAGACGATCTTGCTGCTGATCTGACACTCACTGGTACTGTTACTCCCTGGAGGCCAGACGCGGGCAAAGCTTGTTTCAGGGATCTTGACCATTACTTTGCCTGGCTGCCGTCCGTTCCCTACGGATTGGCGGAAGGCACGCTAACCTATGACGATCAGGTTCACCAGGTCCAGGGCGGCGGTTATCATGACCACAACTGGGGGACTATTGGCCTGAATGAGACCACGGATCATTGGTATTGGGGCCGCACCCACCTAGGCGATTACTCGCTTATTTTTGCCCAGATAATCTCATCGAAAAAGTTTGGTTACATACCCCAGCCGGTGTTTATGTTGGCCAAAGGAAATGAAGTCATAATTGGCGATGGTGCGCCGCTTAGCATGCAAGCGCGCGACTTTGTACCGCACACTGGCGGTCGAAAGTACCCAAACGAAGTGGATATCCACTGGCAAAAAGATGAGGAGTCGGTGCATCTCGCTCTTCGCGATCCGCAGGTCATCGAGGCCGTCAGCCTGCTACTGATCTTTCCTGCCTGGCAGCGCCCCCTGCTGCGATTGTTCAGCAACCCTTACTATTTTCGCTTCAATGCCGATCTGGAAATGAGCGTAAATATGAATAATAACGAAACCATCGAGCGCGGCACATCACTCTTTGAAATAATGATTTTGCAAGGAAAGAATCACCCTTGAGCACAGCTGTTTGTGTTGGAATTCTGAAAGACCTGCTGGCAGCCAAAACCCTAAATACGGAAAAAACCTAGGTCACTTGATATCTTTTCATCAATGACAAATCAAGATAGGTTTTTCGGATTTGCGCAGCAAGCCATTTAATGTGCTGCCAAAAAGAACTTCCATGACGGGTTGATATCCGTAACCACCCACAATAATAAAATCGCACTGTTGATTGTTCATTGCAGATATTATGACATCAGATGGCAAACCCACATCAGAGATTAACGATGCTTCAATTTCTCGGGAAGCTAAATACTCTTGTGCCTTTTGAAGTGGATTGTGCCTTGAGGTACTATCTTCTAAGGCTGTAGCAACAGTGAGTTTAATGCCCCAGTGTTCTACTAAATATGCCGCCAGGTAAAGGGCTTCGGTTGCTTTTGGACTGCCATCGTAAGCCAGCAGGGCATGATGCATAGGTGAAGGGGATGGTACTGCCAACAAGGGGCGGGGACAGGTTTGGATCAATGATCTAAGATTGGAACGCAGCCGGGCAGCTGCTCTGTCTTTTGGAGGATGTTCCAGGCTGATAACAAGCAGGTCATTCCAACGGGCGCGTTCATTGAGCAGATTGAGCACTTCTCCTTGCTCCAGGTATAACTTGGTTGAAACTTTATATTGCCCGCTGCGTTTCCTGAAATTGGCCCGTATTTCGCGGATCTGGTCAGAGGAAGGATCAAAATCCTCCTTGATAATATGCAAGCCGCGAACGGCGCTGTTTTCAATCTCTGCGATTGCAAGGGCTTGTTCTAATGCTTGCCACCCACTGTCTTTTCCATTTATGCCTACAAGAATAGATGAGAATATCTGTCCTTCTTTCCGAGGTACAAGATGGATTTTGCGCCAATCACCGATTGCTGGCGGCTGACTTGATGACATTGGGAAAAGATGATTTTTTAATCGTTTCCAGCGATGAATAAAACGATTGCCATAGGCAGCAGCCAATCCTTCAATAGCACTGCTGGGCTTGATCTCCCAGCCAAAACGTTGGCTAAGTTCTTTCTGATATTTAACTAACCATAAATACAAATCAGTTGGTGTGCGTTCTGGGAAGTCGCGCAGCAAACCAGATTGGTTGATGATTTGGACAATTGGAAGATATACTTCATCCGCCCAACTCTTCAAAGCTTCCTGATATGTAAACGGGTAGTGCAATTGCATTTCAAGTTTTAAATGATGGTTATTTATTTGTTCACGCAGCTGGCGGTAAGAACCCGGGACGGTGACTGTAAAGTCTAAATTAGGTCGGATCACGTTCAGCTGCGTATCCTGGAGGAATCCGACTTGCTGATTTTTGATAATGACGTCATCAAAGGTATCTTCCGGCGTTAACGGGACAATGCTTCCTATCCGGGTAATATAAGCAGGTATATGGGTCAGCCCGCGCTGCCGGGCAATAGATACTCGATGATTGCCATCCAGGACAAAATAGACTTCATCGATTTGATAGAGGTCAATGGGACGGATCTTCTGATTCATATCCTGTTTGACACGATGCCAGCGTTCAGGGTCTACAACTCCACGAGGAAAAAATTTGCGGGTAAAGTCGTTTGGACGGCTCACACTTCCTACAATTGCATCCAGGGGGACTTCTAATAGTCCAAGTTTTTCAGATTGCTTGTATTGTATATGATCTGCTACTTGCTGAAATTGGATCAGATGGTTGGAAGAACCTGTAAGATTGCTCCAAATATTTTCTAAAGCTGCCCGGCGGCGCGCATCTCGGAAATCTTCAGCTGCATTGACGAGTGATGGTTCAAGACTGAATGGACGGTCTTGAATTGGGTAATGACGCTTGCCTGCCCGAATGACACTTTTACGATAGCCATAGGTATTGATGACCTTGGTTTTTTCAAAGATAGATTCTCTGGTTTGGTCTTCAGTGTAGACATGTATGTGACCATGATACAAATATGCTGGTTTAAAAGTTTTAAGCAACCAGCGAAAGGCTTTATATCCTCCGTGGATATGAGAATCCTCATCATTAATGCCCTGGGGTGGGCTGTGGGTAAGAACCACATCAACAAAACGACCGTAAATCAATTTTTTCCAAAGCAGTTTTGGGATAACGCTGAGAACATTTCGCCACATCTCAGTCTGCGAATATAGAAACGGACCCTCTCGATAAGGCAGTGAACCTTCAAATCCCAAGAAGATCAGATTGTTAAGAACAACAACCCGCCTATGCAGGTCAATTGCTCCCCTGGGGCCAAACTGGGGTCCTTTTTTGCCATATTCAACAGCTTGATCGTGATTTCCGCGAACAAATAAGACGGGAACCTGGTAAGTTAGTGATAAATTTTCGATATAGTAATAGGGTAAATCGCCGCAGGACAGGATCAGATTAATATCCTTATTACCCTCAATTGTTTTAGGCTCAAATAGTTGAGATTCGGTCCGATCGCTAACAGAAAGTACTTTCACTGCACGGCTAGGCATACTCTATCTTAATCGCTTTTCCCATACTTTGCCAAGTTGTTTAGATGGCAAAGCAGAGTAATTCATCAGTATTTCATTGTCACTGACCCTTGTATCCATCGGTGATGGTTGGCTCAGTTTTATCCAGGCTGCCAAAGCTCGAGCTCGTGGGTATTGCATCAACCGTAATTTAATTACGACGTTTTTCCTCATTGCAGGAAATCTTGATTTCAACCTACCCAATTAAAATTGCGAGGAGCTTTCAGCTTGTTTCTTCTTCTACTTCTACGAGATCGGCAGATTTCCAACTTTCTCTCCCTGTCCATTTCTGGCCACACGATACCTTCTGTGTCCTCAATGACTGTTGTGTTGGGATTTCTTTTTGTAGCGAACCCCTTGTTGGGGATGCTAGATAACTTTTTACATTAAGTGCACTGCGCCGATAGGGCAGGCCTGAAGACACTCCGAACAACCCAAACACATAGACGCCTTGGTATCGGGCATTTCGTATGGTGCTTCCTGGGTGAGGACATTCCTTTCACACGCCAATGCTGCCTGACAAATACCATCCTCACATTTCTTGGGTTGGCAGGCTTGGTAATCTACAACCACTGTTTGTTTAGGCATCAGCCCCTCTTCCCTGAACTTTGTCTAATTCTTTAGCTAATTCATCCTCTAAATCATCCAACTCCTGGAGCAGCGCGGCCGGTACTGAGTGTGGGGGCCAACGTTTTTTGAGGTCTGCGATCTTTTCTTCTAACTCTTGAATACGTTTGTTTATCATTTGATTCATAATTTATTCCCAATTTCAAAACCTTGTGAAGGCCGGGTTGAGAGGGACAGAACTGATCATCAGACGCCTGACAAATTGAGATTGGCAAATTATGTTCATCGTCTCTCTCACCTGTTTTCCCAGGAAGTCACAGACCTACTGAAGTGGTTTTGCCGTTTTCTCCAGCTCTGAAAACCGCAAACTTTACCATGATTGGCCCAATGATTTGGACAATGAATGTGGTTGCCGTGATGACGTTAATTACTAAATTCCCTAACTGGACTCCCGCCTCCCCATAACTATCAAATCGGCCTGCGATCGATAAAGCCAATCCAACAGCCACGCCTGCTTGAGAGAGCAAACCGAAACCTAAATTATCACGCACCTGGACTTGTGCTTTTCCCAGCCACCCCCCCAACCAGGCTCCACCAAATTTCCCAGTACTCCGAAGCATGATATACATCAAGCCCAATAATCCCATTTGTGGTAGTAATGAGACTTGCAGCCGTGCTCCCACAAGCACGAAAAAAAGAATATAGATCAGGGGGCCAACCCTTTCAACAACACATCGCGCGAATTGGCTATTGTCCACCTGAAAGTTAGTGATCGCGATGCCCATTGTCATGGTTGTCAGGATCAAAGATGCACCAACCGAATTAGCCAACCCGGCAGCAAGAAATACAGATCCGATGATGAAAGCGCACAGTGCATGTTCCTGCTTTTTGAGTCTTTCCAGAATCCATTGCATAGCTAAGCCAAGGACCATGCCGATGACTGCCGCTCCAATAATCTCCTGGAGAGGAAATTTGATGATCTCAAGCCAAGTAATCTTTCCTGAGCCAGATAGCAGCATGGCGGATATTGTGGAGGCGAGACTGAACAAAAGTAATGCTAAAGCGTCATCCAGCCCAACAACGGCTAATAAAGTGGTTGTCAAGGGACCTTTGGCACGGTATTCAGCCAGCACATCCACGGTAGCAGCTGGGGCGGTAGCTGTTGCCAACGCACCAAACACCAAGCTTGTGTAATCCGATCCTGTGAGTAAATAAATACCTCCTGCCACCAGGATAAATGCCCCAAAGGCCTCCCCAATCAAAATAAGGATAATGGTCCTGCCCATGCGGCGAAGTTCATTTACATGCAAGAGAGATCCCATTTCAAAACCTATCAGACCCAGAGCAATTTCACTAACGAAGCCTAACTCCTTTGTTAAGGAAAGGGGTATGATGTTAAGAAAAGATGACCCAAGAACCACTCCCACAAGGATAAATCCAACCACTTGAGGAACCCCCAAACGGGACAGCCCTTTGCTGCCCAGGTAAGCCAAGACAATCACTATTCCAATGATAGCGAGAATATCCAAGTTAAAAGCCATTACTTCTACACCTTATTTCCAATATCAAAGCCTTCCCAAATCGCTTCCAGGGCCTCGCGTGGTTCCACGCAGTCGCCAATGATGTGGACTTGCGGGCCACCTTGAGACTCCAACGCTTCAGCAAGCGAACGGTCAGGACGCAACCCCAGGGCGATGACAACTGTCTCCGCCGGGAATAGCAACTCTGGCGCATTCTCCCGGTGGGGATAGGGCCGGGCGACAACTGTGGTTTGCCCTGCTTTGTCGTTTTCAAAACGGATGACCTCTACGCCGGTGCGCACATCCACGCCCAGTGATTCAAGACGCTTGAGCAGGACCGCCTGTGCCAGGGGATCAAGCTTTCCGCCCACCTCCGGCTTGCGTTTGACGACGATGGAGCTCACATCGCGCAGGGCCAGGTACTCGGCTGTTTCCAGGCCGGCCGTGCCTGCACCGACAATAAAGGCCGTTTTGGTTTTCACCTCGCTCTTGCCGTCCAACAGGTCGTAGGCTGTAGTCCAGCGGCTTTCTTCCAAGCCGGGGAAGGGCGGTACGATGGGTTCTGCTCCAGCGGCGAGGATGATGACATCGGGTGATTCCACCGCTGCCACTTCTGGTGTGACCTCGGTATTCAGCCTTACGTCAACTCCATTTCGTTCCACGTAAACTTGCTGGAAACGGATCAGATCGGCGAAATCTTCCTTGTAGGGTACAGCCACCGCCTCGCGCAGACGCCCACCCAAACAGTCATCCCGCTCATAGAGGGTGACCTGATGCCCCCGTTGGGCAGCAATCAGAGCTGCCTCCATGCCACCCGGCCCACCTCCAATCACCATAACCCTGCGCGGTTTCTTGGTGGGAGTGATCTGTATTTCGGCCTCGCGCCCGGTGAGTGGATTGAACATACAAGATGTGCCGCGCCCTAGGCGCAATTCTCCCAAACAGCCCTGATGGCAGGCTGCACAGAGTAAAATAGCTTCTTCGTCCCCGGTTTCGGTTTTACGGACCCAATCCGGGTCGGCCAGGAAGGGGCGGCCTAATCCTATCAGGTCGGTCTGACCTGCAGCTAAAGCTTCCATGGCTACATCAGGTGTGCGTATACGCCCAGCTACGATAATCGGCAGCGACACAGCATCCTTGACCTGCGCAGCCATTGGAAGCAGGTTGGCTTTTGGCGTCCCCGTTGGATAAAGACAGAAAGGCACGCTTTCGCACATCGTCCCGGAGGTGACGCTGAGGGCTTGCACGCCTATCGTCTCCAGGGCGCGGGCAATATCGATGGCGTCTTCGATATCTAGGCCTCCCGGCACATAATCTTTGATGTTCATCCGTACCACGATAGGGAAATCATCGCCAACTTCAGAGCGTACTGCGGCGATGGCTTCTCTTCCAAAACGCAGTCGATTGTCCAGAGAGCCGCCGTACTTATCTTTGCGGCGGTTGGTGTAGGGGGATAAAAACTGGTGGATGAGGTAACCATGACTGAAGGGAATTTCGATGGCATCGAAACCAGCTTTGCACACGCGGCTAGCCGAGGCGCCAAAAGCGGAGATGATTTCAGCAATCCCGTCACTCGTCAGCTGGTTAGGCGTGACCTGGTTAGCCGGGCAAAACACATCCGAGGCGGAAACAAGCTCTTCCGGGGACACCAATTTTGGATTGGCAGCGCGTCCGGCGTGATTGATATGGGCCATGATCAGACCGCCTGCGGCGTGGACAGCCTTGGTTAATTCCTGCAGGCCGGGGACGAGTTTATCATTATGAATACCTAATTGGGTGGGGAGTTCGCGCCCGTTGAGCTGAACGTACATTGGCTCGGTGGTCATCAAACCGATATTTCCTTCAGCACGCCGCCGATAAAAAGCGATATGCCGCTTGTTGACCTCCCCTGCTTTATTCCCGTACCCCAATTTGACGGTGGTCATTACGACCCGATTGGGGATGGTCAGGCTTCCTAATTGAAATGGCTCAATAAGATGGTCGGGTTCAGACATTGAAATCTCCTATCATTTTATACATCAATATATTCATCGAATGAAGGGCACCGCTTTGTTTTCTAGGGCATCCGCGATACGCTCTTGATGGTGGCTCATTAAGTCGGTTTCATGAATCTCCTTAATGGAAAAATAACCTATTT
>CAZHHT010000121.1:0-9495 GCA_964532455.1 uncultured Anaerolineales bacterium | reverse complement strand
GCGCGCATCAATCGCACTGATGAGGTCGCGGGTTCGAATCCCGCCAGGTCCACTCTGGTTGACGGGTGATAAATTAACGGGTAAAATAGTCCCCATCATCTGGGCCCATGGCGCAGTTGGGAGCGCGTCTCAATGGCATTGAGAAGGCCGTGGGTTCGAGTCCCACTGGGTCCACAGACAACGGCACTAAAGTTTGATTTTGTGCCTTAATAATTTATATCCGGGAGTAGTAAATTAGCTGCCAGAGAGGTGAAATAAGAGGCTGAAAATTTCACCAGGTGTGCCCGCAGTGCACAGTTGAAAAATTGAACTCGCCCGGCACGTAAAAATACGTGGATTTGCCCCTGAAATCAAGTAAGAGGCAACGGTTCTACCCGTTATAGCAGCCCCAAGAGGTGGTGATATTTAACCACAATCAGGGTGGTACCGCGGAGATTTCCTTCCTTCGTCCCTGAAAGGCGGAGGATTTTTCGTTTAAAAGTACTGGCAAATTGTTATTGATAGATTTCAGAATAGGGTTTGCCTCCATAAGGGAGATGGGAAGATGACTTCAGAATATAAACCCGGCGACATTGAGCCCAAATGGCAGAAACAATGGGCAGTGGATGGACTCTACCAAGCGGATATTGATGAGTCAAAGAAAAAGTTTTATGCACTCACCATGCTGCCTTATCCATCCGGAGAGCTTCATATTGGCCACTGGTATGCCATGGCGCCCTCTGATGCCAGAGCCCGATTTAAACGCATGCAGGGCTACAACGTCATGTTCCCGATGGGGTTTGATGCTTTTGGCCTGCCGGCAGAAAATGCCGCGATCCAACGAAAAATCCATCCCCGGAAATGGACTTACGGAAATATCGAACGCATGCGATCACAATTAAAAAGCATGGGTACCATGATTGACTGGCGGAGAGAAGCGATCTCTGCGGATCCGGAATATTACCATTGGACCCAGTGGTTTTTCATCCAGTTGTTTAATAATAATTTGGCCTATCGGAAACAGTCCCCCGTGGATTGGTGTCCCCAGTGCAATACAACCCTCGCCAGGGAACAGGTTCATGGTGATGACCGTCACTGTGAACGCTGTGGTACCCAGGTAATTAAGAAGGATCTAGAACAGTGGTTTTTCAAAATCACCAATTATGCTGATGAACTGCTGGACTTTTCCCAGATTGATTGGCCAGACCGGGTTAAAACACTGCAGACCAATTGGATCGGCCGTTCAGAAGGGGCAGATGTAATCTTTACAACCGAAGATGGAGACGAGTTAACTGTCTTTACCACCCGGCCGGATACGTTGTGGGGCGCAACATTTATGGTGCTGGCTCCTGAACATCCGCTAGTGGAGAAAATCACAACCCCGGAGCAGAAAGACGCTGTCACGGTTTACCAGAAAGAGGCGGACCAGAAAACGGAAATCCAGCGGGCGACCGTGGAAAAAGAAAAATCAGGTGTTTTTTCAGGTGGATATGCGATTAACCCGGTGAATAAAGCCAGGATCCCGATCTGGATAGCGGATTATGTGATGATGGGATATGGATTTGGGGCGATCATGGCTGTGCCGGCTCATGATGAACGGGATTTTGAATTTGCCCGCCAGTATGGCTTGGAAATCATCCCTGTTATTCAACCGGAAGGGCAGAAATTTGACGGCGAAACGATGCAGGAAGCCTATGTCGGACCGGGATTAATGATTAACAGCGCCCAGTTTGAGGGGACAGAGGTAACGGATGAAAAGGGAAGGGCAAATCCCGGCATTGGCAAAGTGATTGACTGGCTCGAAAAAGACGGCTTGGGAAAAGAAACCGTCAGTTACAAGCTACGGGATTGGCTGATCTCTCGTCAGCGTTATTGGGGTGCGCCAATACCAATGATTTACTGCGACACCTGCGGATGGAATCCAGTTCCTGAGGAGGAATTGCCCGTACTGCTCCCGGAAGAAGTAGAGTGGCTGCCAACCGGGGAAAGTCCGTTAAAACTGCACCCGACCTGGAAAGATACTACTTGTCCCAAGTGCGGGAAAAAGGCAACCCGGGAGACAGATACCATGGATACATTTATGTGTTCTTCCTGGTATCACCTGCGTTATTTGAGTCCAAAATATAAAGAGGGTCCTTTTAACCAGAAAGAATATGACTATTGGATGCCGGTAGATACTTACACCGGGGGAATTGAGCATGCCACAATGCATCTCATTTACACCAGATTTTTCCATAAAGCTTTGAGGGATATGGGGATTACTGAAGCTGCAGAACCCATAGTTCAGCTCAGAAATCAAGGAATGCTCTTGGACGAGGATGGAAAAAAAATATCCAAAAGCCGAAATGCTAAAGGTGTCGATGTTGACAGAGATGATGATGTAAAGAACCCTGCAGTTGGAGAGCCAATGCTGCAGTTGAGAAATCAGGGTATGGTGCTGGGGGAAGATGGCGAAAAGATGTCCAAAAGCCGGGGTAACGTAATCTCCCCAGATGATCTGGTTGCCCTCTATGGCGCGGATACCGTGCGGGCCTATCTGATGTTTTTTGCCCGCTGGGATTTAGGAGGACCCTGGAACAGCCAGGGCATTACCGGAACACAACGCTGGTTAAATCGGACCTGGGCTTTATACACGAAGCCTGGAGTGAAAGGAGCTGTTTCTGAGGAGCTGATTCGGGATTTAAAACGTAAAGTGCACACTTCGCTGGACCGGATAAGCAAGGATTATGAAAAGTTTGAGTTTAATACCATCATTTCTACATTGATGGAATTGCTGAACACCCTCTATGAGGCTCAAAGCCAGGGGGCGGCAGGATCGAAAGCCTGGACGGAGATCCTGGAAACCTATCTGTTGATGATGGCACCTGCTGTACCTCATATCGCAGAAGAGTTGTGGACTAAAGCCCTGGGCAAGCCTTATTCCATTCATGATCAATCCTGGCCTGAAGTTGACCGGGAAATGATGGAAAAGGATGAGATTACCCTGATCGTCCAGGTGAATGGAAAACTCAGGGATCGGATTGTAGTCCCGGCTGATATCAGCAAAGAAGAGGCAGAGAAGACAGCCCTGGCAAGCGAGGGGGCAGCGCTTTACCTGGAAGGTAAAGAGATCCGGAAGGTGATAGTGGTTCCCGGCCGTTTGGTGAATATTGTGGTGTAAAGAGTGGGAGATAAATTCCCAGAACCTTAACATCCACTAGGCGGGTTGTTTGGTACATTTACACAACTAATAACCCACTTAAGTATACCGATTCTACCGGATATTTAGTAGAAGAAGATAGAGGGAATGAAGTATTTTTCGGTAGTGTCAAGAACATTGTGTAAATGGAAAGATAATTTGATTACAGCGGACACCTATCTTCAAAACCAATTGCCAGCTGATTGAGGATCAGTGGCCAATTTTGGAGCAGGGCAGTCCATTTCCTGGAGATGCCCATCGTTGCTAGGTAAAGCAGTTTCCGAGCCGCTTGAGAGGTGGGGAAAGATGTTAAAACTTTTCGCAATTGGAGGTGGTAGCCCTCGACCATGTTGGTTGTATCTCATACGCACTCCTTTGACTTCGCGGTCAAAAGAGGTTTATATTACACCAGCTCACCTCTTTCAACCACCATAGTTACCCTTATGAGTTGAATCTAGCACTTTAATAATCCGCCAAGTTGACAACGTTTACCATCTTCCGTATAATAAATTTAGTACAAAACATAACCTGGGCTCAGATTAGACTCACTGGAGAGGTGAACCATGCTGAAAAAAATAGCCCGAATTGTCAATCTTATTTTATGGATCTTGATCTTAATTGTGTTTGTTTTTAATGATTATTTCAGGATGGGAATTTTCTGTGATGGTGAAAGATCATTTGGTACGTATCATATAATGGCTATCCTGTTTGGTGTGGTTGGTTTAGCTGCAGCTGTCTTTAGTATACTGGAGAAGAAAGAGGAAGAAGGCGAAACCTCCGACTGATCCAGCTGATCCGCTGCTCTTTCTAATTCAAAACACATCCTAAGTAGAAACCAGGCTGCGCTCTTTTTGCCTGGTTTCTTTTTTGGGTATTGCCGTCTCCAGCAATATGAAGCGAACCGTACCGATCGGGAGGGTCAATATTTGTCTGTAAATGGATTTTCATCACGGAAAACAACCTTCAAATTGAATGGCCCCGGAGGACATTCAATTTCTTTTCTTAACTTTATGACAGAAGTGTTGATAAATCTTTTGGCAATCTCCTTACAGCTGCCGCAAACAAAACGACGGGGGGAAAGCGTAAATCATCTCCCCCATAAAAGGAGGGAGCTTTCGAGTTACGAATTTGGTACAATACTGTTGTAATTAATATAGGGGATTTCCCCATAGCTTGCTGGGGGCAGGTTTCATTATAATGGGGATTGCAGTACAATTCACAAACAGGATTGGACTGTAATTTAACCTGATTATTCTGGCAAACAAGAATGGATTAGAAGATCGGCTTCTATCTGCTGTGAAGAAGATCGCCCGGGAAAATTAATATTCTCAGACGCTGATCACAAACATTAAGTAGGTAGTTCCCCCGGCACAAGTTGATAGAGGAAATTTGGCATGACTTCTCATTGGTACGCGCTGCGCAGTAAACCCAGACAAGAATACTCGTTATACAACTACATTTGTTCCCAGGATGTGGAGTGTTATTACCCCCGCATCCGGGTCAATCCTGTTAACCCCCGGTCCCAGAAGGTCAAACCCTATTTTCCTGGCTACATGTTTGTCCAGAGCGACCTGGATCAGGTGGGGAACAACCGCTTTCGCTGGCTGCCCCACTCGCTGGGCCTGGTCTGCTTCGGCAACGTACCAGCAGAGGTGCCTGAAAACCTGATTCAGGCCATCAAGCGGGCTGTATCGCAAATTCAGGACGCCGGTGGGGAAACACTGCACGGTTTAAATCCCGGAGACCGGGTGCTGATCGAGGACGGACCCTTCCAGGGCTACTTTGGTGTATTCGATACCCGCCTCTCCGGCAGCGACCGGGTCCGCGTGCTGCTCACCATGCTGCAGGGTGGTCGTGAAGTGCCTGTGGAATTAAAGATAGGACAGATATCCAAGGAAAAAGCAAGGGTTAATCGTTTAAACGTTTAAAGGTGCGAACGGAATAACGCGGTTCCGCGGTTCTCTCCCGGCAAGGATCAGAACCCGGACCAGCGAAAATCAAATGAAGGAGTAGCGACTTTTTCCCCAGGAATTGTCGAAATGGCGGAGCATGCCATTTTATAATTCGTTTAAGATTTACTTATTTTTATACTTCGTTTTTACCAAAGAACTGCTGAAAAATAATCTCTAAGACCATTAACTGAAATCTCAACGTTTTAACCTGCAAACTCAAACACTTGCCTATTTAATGAAATCATGTGTCCTCCTCGAGATGAAAAAGGCTCTATCGAGGATATAGTTGAAAGGAGAAAACCATGTCCCAGATCTTACCGTACCTCAATTATGGTATTTACATCCTTGTCGCACTCGCCAAATTCTCCGGAATGCTGTTCTTAGGCATGACCCTTGGCTGGCTGGCATTGGACGTCTTTCGTAAAGGCCAGCATCCCTGGCAGTTACAGGTTGCCTTCTTTCTCGGGTTCATTGCGCTCCTGATCGCCCTCTTGCTCTACTCGCACCTCGGCCTGGGCGGCTTCGGGATTGGCGTGGGAGTTGCGATGTTCCGCTGGGCTGGATGGGGCAAATCTGACAAATCAAAATAAGGTAAATTTTTTTTAGGGGATAAGAACGGCGGCATTTCCGATTGATGGCCAGTTTACCAGGCATCGGAAATGAACCGATCTTATCTGCCTGCCATCAGGCTGGATCCCAAATTCAGGACGCCGGTGGGGAAACCCTAAACGGCTTAAATCCCGGAGACCGGGTGCTGATCGAGGACGGACCCTTCCAGGGCTACTTTGGTGTATTCGATACCCGCCTCTCCGGCAGCGACCGGGTCCGCGTGCTGCTCACCATGCTGCAGGGTAGTCGTGAAGTGCCAGTGGAATTAAAGATAGGACAGATATCAAAAGAAAAAGCCAAGGTTAAACCGTTTAAACGTTTAAAGGTGCGAACGGAATAACGCGGTTCCGCGGTTCTTTCCCGGCAAGGATCAGAACCCGGATCAGCGAAAAACTAAAGAAGGATAAACGACTTTTTCCAGCGAAATTGTCGAAATGGCGGAGCAGGCCAATTTATAATTCGTATAAAGGTTACTTGTTATTTTGCTTCGTCATTGCCAAAGAACTGCTGAAAAATATTATCTAAGCCCATTAACTAAAATCTCAACGTTCTAGCCCGCAAACTAAAAAATTAGCGGATGGGTGAACAAATTATCCGTGGTTTTAATGTCGGAATCGCGGATGTGTGGAATTTGCCAGTCCAGGAGGTGAGCAAATTCCATGGATTCCTTTAATTATCCAAAAACCGATTACAAAATTGGAACTGGTCAGGGAGGAAAAGAGTAGAGGTACCTCTGAATCATTCACTACTGTTATTGTCCCTTAACGGGGGTTATCTAGCAACCACAGATTTCACAGATTACACAGAAAAATATAAAAAGCAAAATCCGGGCCAATCGGTGTAATCCGTGGTTATTATTCGATATTAATATCCAGGAAATCTCCGGGACCATTCTTCAAATCCAGATCAGTGCCCAGGTAGACCTGCGTCGTTGCCAGAGATTGGTGTCCAAGGTTGAGTTGGATTTGTTCGATCTTCGCCCCGTTCTTGAGAGCCAGTTTTGCGTAAGTACGTCGCAAGTCATGGGGGGTAATCCTAAATCCGCACATACTGGCGTAAATCCTGACCACCTCGCGAACAGTTTCCGGGCTGATGTGATTCCGTTGAATGTCTCCACTTTTGCTCATCGCTTGAAATAGTTTACCCGAACGGGTTTCGACCACGTCGAGGTAATCGTCAATTGCCTGTTTGGTCCAGGCTGGAACCGTAACCGTTCGGGCTTTGTTGCGCTTACCTACCAGGTCGGCGATCACCCAGCGGCCATCACGAAGTTGTAATTGATCGCTGGATAGTTTGACCAACTCCAGCCGTCTCAGTCCACAGCCCAAGAGAGTTGCCAGAATCGCCCGGTTGCGCAAGCCGATGAGTGTGGAAATGTCTGGAGCATTGATCAACTCCTGTGCCTGCTCGAGCGACAGCCAATTGCCAGTTCGCACCCCGCGCTGGGGGATATTTTTGACAGAAGCAAAAGCAGCAGCCACAGAATCCGGCCAGATTTGAAGTTCTGATGCTTCTCTAGCCAGCTTGCGGATGGCAGCCAAACGGAGATTGATGCTCGACTCGCCTACACCTTCATCTTGGAGATGGGTGATATAGGTTTGTAGGAAAAGCTTATCCAGGGTTGGCTTCTTGCGAGTTTGCCAGTATTTCAGGAAATCGCGAATGGCCATCTTATACACTCGTTTGGATTGCGGGCTTGGCAGGCTGTTGAGTACAACCCGCACCAGGATATCGGTGGATTGAGTATTTGAACTTTGAAAAGGGACACTTTCATGAGTAGAAGGATTTTGCATTGGATTCTCCTTTATCTATCCCCGCTAATAAAAATGCCCGGCAGCAATGCCGAGCAGATGGTAGAATCGCAGAAGCTATTCCTGCCGTACGCTCGGCGGGGGTGGTTAGACCTTACTGAGTGCAGAAACACCCAGTGAGGTCGTTTTATAATTAGAACTTATGTTCTAATTATACCAGAAATATCCAGACCTTCCCAAATTTCCCAATCATTTCGGCTATGTTTTCATCATCTAGGACAATTGTATAAATGTGCCATGAAGTGTCAAATTTCAAATGTGTGATTATTGCAAAAGACATTCCTTCATTCTATAATGGGGCAGATTTTCCTGTCCGAGCTAGATTTGATAAAGGCTATAAGGAATACTAGGTTGACCCAATCAAAAAGAATTAAAGTACTTTCTGTTTTTGGTACCCGCCCTGAAGCTATTAAAATGGCTCCTGTTATTCGGGAACTTGAAAAGCATCCAAACTTTATCACAAGCAAAGTGTGTGTAACCGCTCAACATCGCGAAATGCTTGACCAAATATTGGACCTTTTCAAAATCATCCCGGATTATGATCTGAACTTGATGAAAGCTGGCCAATCCCCCACACAGGTTGCTGCTCTGGTGTTGTCTCAATTAGAATCTATCCTACAGGTAGAACAACCGGACTGGGTACTTGTACAGGGTGATACCACTACTGTTATGGCCGCTTCGATCGCTGCTTTTTATGCCCGAGTGAAAATAGGCCATGTCGAAGCTGGTTTGCGAACTTTTGATAAGTGGCAGCCTTTCCCTGAAGAAATCAACCGTAAAATTGCTAGTGTAACAGCCGATTTACATTTTGCCCCCACAAAGCAATCCCGCCAAAACTTGCTACAAGAAGGTATTCCTGATGAAAACATCCTAGTAACCGGGAATACAGTGATTGATGCCCTACACTGGGTGGTGGAGCAGCCTTTTGAACTGAGCTCATTAAAAATTCCGCTTTCACTGAATAAGAAACTGATTCTGGTTACTGCCCATCGCCGCGAAAATTTTGGACTACCAATTGAGAATATTTGCCTAGCACTGAAAGAGATCTCTGAATGCTATCGTGAAGAAATCCAAATCATATACCCTGTGCACTTGAACCCCAATATACAAGAGCCCGTATTTCAGTTATTAGGTAATATCCCCAACATCACATTACTACCGCCGTTGGATTACTTACCAATGGTACATTTGATGAAATTTGCCAATTTTGTTATGACCGATTCAGGCGGTATTCAAGAAGAAGCACCAGGATTAGGAAAACCTGTTTTGGTATTGAGAGATAAGACAGAACGACCGGAAGCGGTGAAGGCCGGCACAGTAAGATTAATCGGTACCAATCGTAAGGCTATCGTTACAGAAACGATAAACTTGCTTGAAAACCCCAATCATTATAAGCGTATGGCTCGGGCAGTAAACCCTTATGGTGATGGCCGTGCTGCTGAACGGATTGTTCAATCATTATTAGGAGTGTGTGTTACCCCCTTTGGCATCAAGTGGGAAAACACTTATGGATAGCATGAAAATAACAGTGATTTGGACTGAGCTTTCAGGGTATATAACGGCTTGCCTAAAGGAATTTCAAAGTGAAAGTGAAGCGGATTTGTTAGTTATTAGTAATTTGGGAAACAAGCCAAATCGGTCTTTTCAAGTGCCATTTCAAATGCTGGATTTTATTGTTTTGAGTTTGGCGAATTAACTATATGCAAAAGAGCACGTTATGAAACTCAATAAATTTTGGTCAAAAACCTTTTTACAGCATCAAAGGAGACGTAGCTCCATTTCCAAGGGTATTAGCCTAACCTTTTTTACCCTGTGATAATTTCTATGAAAACTTCTGAACCAACTTCCATAACCTTCAAAGACAATGAAAATTGGGACATGATCATCGAACCCCAACGTGGTTTATTTGAATTGCGCTTGGGCGAACTCTGGCGTTATAAAGACCTTGTCATGCTGTTTGTTCGGC
>CAZHHT010000120.1:0-9513 GCA_964532455.1 uncultured Anaerolineales bacterium | reverse complement strand
CCAGAAAATAATCACAGATACAATTTGTTAGCCAATTCTATCAATACCAGAAAAAAGTATATGTCAAGAACAAAATCTTGTTGTCAAAGGAGGAAATCGTCGTGACCATTTACATCGGTTGTGACTTAGGCGGAACCAGTATTAAAGCCGGTATAGTAAATCTTGAGCTAGGATCTGTCCTTCATGCTGCCAGCATCCCCACTCATTCCCAGGATGGACATGATGCCGTGATGGAACGCATGGCTGATTTGCTTCGCTCTCTAATTTCAGGGAGCGGTCTGGATCAGTCAGAAATCCTAGGTATAGGGGTCAGCGCACCAGGTGTCATCGATCTGAAAAATGGAACTACTTTATTCCTCCCAAATCTTTCCCGACAATGGAGGAATGTCCCCTTGGGAAATACACTCAGCACAGCGCTGAATCTACCGGTTACTTTGCTGAATGATGCCCGTGCGATCACCTACGGAGAATACACCTACGGCGCCGGACAAGGAGTCAATCGGCTGGCTTGTTTTGCCATAGGCACCGGAGTGGGTGGCGGACTGGTATTAAATGGTGAATTATTGCTCGGTTTTCAGGGAACCGCTGGGGAATTAGGCCATCAGACTATTGAAGTCAACGGCTTGCGCTGCAGTTGTGGAAATTACGGCTGCCTGGAAGCGTACACATCCGGTCCGGCGATTGCTTCCAGGGCGGAAAAAGCAGTCCGCCAGGGATTTACAACCAGGATCGCAGAAATGGTTGATCATGACCTAAACAAAATTACACCCGAAGTTGTAGCTCAGGCTGCGGAAGAGGGTGATGAGATCGCCCAGGAAATCTGGGATTCTGTTGGTCATTACCTGGGAATTGGTATTGCTAATATCTGTGTTGCTTTTGGTCCGGAACGAGTAGTGCTCGCGGGCGGCGTGGCTGCGGCTGGAGATTTGCTTTTAAAACCAATCAAGAAAACACTCCAAGAGCGTGTTTTTGTCATGCCTGTCAAAAATGTAGAGGTTGTACTCAGCTCCTTAGGTCCCGATGCCGGCATCCTTGGCATGGCAAGGTGGGCAGCCTCTAAACAATCTCAGTTAATTTAAGACAATACATTTGTTATCCAATCCCGTTGATTAATGATATATTCCCTGTCAGGAATCCATAGCGCTGACAGGGAACAATTATTTCTTAATGCGGGGATTTCCGCTGGTTCAGATTGCGCCATTTATTCATCCAATTAAATTCCTTCTGGATTCACCTCCTTCGAAAAACCTTTTTCTGCAATGTTATAATAAATAATATGTGATATTCATCACAAAAACAGGTTTTTCATTGTGAAGTCCAGTAAGATTCTGGTATAAATATACGGTATCCGCACCCTTCCAGATTTATTTGTAATCCTAGATAACTCTAAAGAAATTTAAGTGTTGATGCAAAGGCAAATGGGAGGCTTTGATGTTTGTGAAAGATCATATGACCCCGAACCCAATATGCGGATACCCGGATATGTCTGTTACAGAAGCTCAGGATTTAATGCAATCCAAAGGTATCCGGCATCTCCCTATTGTGATAGACGAAACTCAATTGGTGGGGTTAATAACACGAACATCCTTGCGAACTGCTCTTCCATCTGATGTTTCCCGTTTTAGCCGTTTTGAAATCAGCTACACTCTTTCCAAAATTAAAGTTCATTCCGTCATGGTAAAAGATGTCGTAACTATTGAGCCAGATACTCCAATAGAAATCGCAGCTTTTGTAATGGCCGATAAGAAGATCGGGACCCTACCGGTCGTTCAGGAGGACAAATTAGTCGGTATCATATCCGATAGTGATTTGTTTAGCACCATGACATCCCTGTTAGGAGCCAGGAATCCAGGTATCCGAGTTACTGTCCAGCAGCCTGACCAGAGCGGCATCATTGCCCGGTTAACCAGTGCTATCGCAGATGCAGGAGGATATTTATCAGTCTGTGTGGGCTATTTTCCTGAAGACGCTCCGGGGCAATGGGTATCATTATGCAAAGTGCAGAACATTGAAGAAAATATATTAGTAGAAGTTATTAACAGTATCAAAGATACAACCATTTTAGATATTCGTCATTTTCAGGAGCAAGAATGATAAGTGACCATATTCAACCCGCCGGATCTGTTTTAGTAGTTGGCGGAGGCATCGGCGGAATGAGAGCAGCAATTGACCTCGCTGAAGCTGGATTAAAAGTATATTTGATTGAACGAGATGCCGGTTTGGGTGGGCGAGTCGCCCAACTGGGATATATGTTTCCCACCCACGACTGCGTCCTGTGCCGAGGTACATCAGATCATGGTTACGGCTGTACCCGGCCAGCTATCTCCCCTGCCTTCATGGACCACAACCGTCATCCCAACATCGAAATCATGACCAGAACACAGATTAAAGATGCTTCAGGTCAGGCTGGTGATTTTAAGATTACTTTGCTCCGAGAACCCCGCTATGTTGACCCTGCCCTCTGTACGAACTGCGGTCTATGCGCAATTGCCTGTCCGGAACGCTTGCCTAATGAATTCCAGGAATCCCTGGTAACCCGCATGGCTGTCCATAAAAGCGCACCACGGTCTCTCCCGGACACGTACTATATAGACAAAGGGGATTATTGCGAAGGCTGCAACCGCTGCGTAGATGTTTGCCCAACAGATGCCATAAACCTTAATGAAGAACCCTGGGAAGAAACTATTCAGGTTGGTGCAATCATTCTCGCCATGGGGTATACACTAACTGATCCACTTGAATTGGCAGAATTTGGATATGGCCGTTATCTCAACGTTGTTCACAGCATGCAGTATGAAAGATTTGTCAGCCGTTCCGGACCAACGGAAGGTTTGCTGCTTCGACCCTCTGATAACACACCTCCGAAACGCATTGCCTGGCTGCAGTGTATTGGTTCCCGGGACCAGAAACATCCTTACTGTTCCTCAATTTGCTGCATGTATGCAACCAAAGAAGCTGTCCTGGCGAAAGAACGGCTGGATGAAGTCCACTGCCAGATATTTATCATGGACGAAAGGGCATTTAATAAAGAATACAATGCCTATTTTTACCGGTCTACAGAACAGTATGGCGTCCAATATACCCGCTGCCGAATTTCAGACATCCGAGAAGATCCCAAAACCAAAGGTTTGATCTTGCAGTACCCAGATCCGGAAAATGGCAGTCAAATCCGGGAAGACAAGTTTGATATGGTTGTTTTGTCTGTCGGCGTACGGCCTCCCAGCGGCGCCGAGATAGTATCCAGTCAATTGGGTTTTGATCTCAATCAATATGGTTTCTGCCAAACGGATAAATTTAATCCCCTGGAAACCAGCCAACCCGGCATTTATGTCTGCGGCGCTTTTTCCTCACCTAAAGATATCGCGGAGACCATTATCGACTCTGCTGGCGCAGCGGGTGATGTGATGCGTTTATTCCAAAACAAGTTGGGAGCCTCTTTCTCGAGCCGGGAATTCCCCTTTCTCAGCGATGCTGAGTTCCCCCCGGAAAAAGATGTACGTGATGAAGATCCCAGAATCGGGGTTTTCTGCTGCCGTTGTTATCCCACCATGGAAGGAATTATCGATATTGAGAGTTTATTGGAAAAATCAGCAGATTTTCCTTACGTGGTTCATACAGAAGAAATTGGTTACGGCTGTTTCCCAGAAGGATTGGAAAAAATCAGGGACTCAATTAGCAAACACAATTTGAACCGGGTGGTTATTGCCGCTTGCAGTCATAGAACTCACGAATCTCTGTTCCAGAAAACTGTCCGCGAAGCCGGGCTAAATTCATACCTGATGGAAATGGTGAACTTACGGGGATTCAGTGCCTGGGTCCATCCCCACCACCCTGAGATGGCTACCAGAAATGGACTGGAATTAATTCGACTCGGAGTCGGAAGGGCAGCTGTTCTTGAACCTATCTACAAGTCTTCTATCCCACCTCACCAACGAGCTCTGGTAATTGGCGGTGGACTCTCCGGCATGACCGCTGCTCTTTCTATCGCAGATTCAGGTTTTGATGTCGTATTAATTGAACGGGAGGACTCTCTGGGTGGAAACCTGCAGAAAGTTCAATACCTCGTGGAAGGCGACAATCCAAATAAATTGCTCCGCGATCTTGTAAACCGGCTTATTGCCCATGAACGCATCACAGTGTTAACCAAAACCGTGCTCGAGGAGCACAGTGGACATGTAGGAGCTTACCACGCTATCCTCCGCCACCAGAATGGATCAAAGAGCGAGATATCCCACGGTGTTACAATAGTCGCTACAGGTGGTCAGGAAACCCGCGTGAATCAGTATCTAATGGGAGAACACCCCGATGTTCTCACTGAACTGGAGCTGGAAAATAAAATAGCTCATCACATCGAAGAGGTATCCACTCTGAGACAGGTTGTGATGATTCAATGTGTAAAACCTAAAGAGGAAACTTACCATTACTGTTCCAGGATTTGCTGCATCAGCACAATAAAAAATGCCCTTCGCCTGAAGATTATCAATCCTGACTGCCAGGTAACCATTTTATATAAAGACATTATTACCTACGGCTTTAGAGAAAAATATTACACAGAAGCGCGGGAGCGCGGGATAGTATTTGCCCGCTACGATGACCTCCATCCAATACTGGTAGAACAAATTGACGGAAATATTATTGTCAAAATGAAGGAACAGATACTCGATCGTGAACTAATCCTGCACCCGGATCTACTTGCACTCAGCACTTCTATCCAACCATCAAAAGGCACAATAGAACTCGCCAACCTGCTGAAGGTTCCTATTTCAAATGAGGGCTTTTTCCTGGAAGCCCATATAAAAATGCGCCCGATGGATTTTATGGAAGAAGGGATCTTTGTTTGTGGTATAGCCCATTATCCAAAATTCATCGAAGAGAGCATCAGCCAGGCGCAGGCAGCTGCTGGCAGGGCAATAACTATTCTGACTAAAAATCCTTTTCATTTTGGCGGCACGATCGCGGTCGTAGATCCAGAAAAATGTGTTGGCTGTTTAACATGCACCAGGGTCTGTCCATTTGAAATTCCCTACATAGACAATCAATATACCGGAGTGGGAGAATTAGGGGGAGCGGCGTATATTGAACCCACACTCTGCCACGGCTGCGGTACCTGTACCACAGAATGTCCCGCCAATGCAATCCAGCTGCTAAATTACACAGACGATCAAATTATGGTCCCAGAGTTCCCCGTTCTGGGAAGCTGGGTAGAATTATGAGCACAAAAACATTTGAACCGGAAATAACCGCCTTTATGTGTATCTATTGCGGCTACATGGCAGCTGATACAGCCAGCGCACTCCGCATTGAGTATCCAGCCAATGTAAAACTGGTTAAACTGCCCTGCACCGGGAAGACTGATACCAAGTATATATTAAAAGCCTTTGAGGACGGCGCAGACGGGGTTTACGTGGTTGCCTGCCCAAAAGGTAATTGCCATCATGTCCGAGGAAATGAGCGCGGTGAGCTCCGGGTGGAGTATACAAAAAAAATACTCGATTCAATCGGCCTGGGTGGAGAGCGATTGAATATGTACTTTATGTCCGGCGGGCAGGGACAATCGTTTGCAGATGCCGCCAAAGAAATGACGGAACGCATCCGCGAGCTGGGACCCAACCCCCTAAATCATAATTCAAAAACCCGCTAATAAATATAAAGCGAGCATGATAACAAGATAGCGCCAGAAACTATCCATCTCTGGCGCTTTCTTTTCATCATTGGTATTTTTAAAAATTACATCATCGGAAAAATATAATGTTTACCGGTACGGGGATGGTTAAAGCTCTCCACCTCGGTTTGATAGGTTTCATTAATATTCTCAGGAGTGAGGACATCCTCTGGTTTGCCAATTGAATGCAGGCGGCCATCCATCAGCAATGCAACTCGGTCTGCAGTGCCGGAAACCTGGTTGAGGTCATGCATCGCCATCAACACAGTCAGGTTCTGTTTTTTAACCAGAGACTTCAACAAAGTAAGCAAATTGACCTGATATCTAAGGTCAAGATGATTAGTCGGTTCATCCAGCAGCAGAACCGGTGTATCCTGTGCCAGCGCTCTGGCCAGCAGCACTCGCTGCTGTTCTCCCCCGCTGATTTCTGCCAGAGTTCTCCTGGAAAGATGGGTTACTGCCGTTTGTTCCATCGCCCAGTAGGTTTTTTCCAGGTCCAATTTGCTGGGTTTACCCAGAAAGCCCAGATAAGCTGTTCTTCCCAGCAGCACTGCCTGCTCTACAGAAAATGCTCCCCCAAGCTGTCGAGCCTGCGGAACGACTGCCAGCACACGCGCCCGTTGAGATGGCGTATAGGAGGTGATATTTAGATTATTTAATAAAACTTCTCCAGCTTTCGCTTTCAGGATTCCACTTAATACCCGGATTAATGTTGATTTTCCAGCACCATTTGGACCGATTAATCCCAAAATTTCCCCCCGCATTACTGAAAGAGACACCCGGTCAAGCGCAGTGACTTCCCCGTAAGCTGCAGACAAAGACCGAATATCGAGAACTGTGTTTCCTTGGTTTCCAGCACTCACCAGAACACCTCTTTCTTTGCCCTTCTCAGGATCCAAAGGAAAAACGGTGCGCCAACCAGCGCGGTTACAATTCCAACCGGCAACGACCGGGGAGCCATCACAATTCGTGCTGCCAGGTCCGATATCAGCAATGCAAATCCTCCTCCCAGGATAGATAAGGGTATCAGCCTCTTGTAATCTCCACCCCAAATCAACCGGATAACATGGGGAACTACGAGCCCAACAAACCCAATTACACCGGAAAAAGAAACTGCAGCTGCAGTGGTCAGGGATGCCGCCACGATAATAAATATTTTGATTTTTTCAACATCCAGTCCTAGCTGCTGCGCCTGCTCTTCACCGAATTGCAGCACATTTAAGGAATGACCGCTAAAAACCAGCAATATCATTCCTACTAAGAGGTATGGAAAAGCAATCTTCAACGGCTCCCATCCTGCCACCGTCGAGCCGCCTAATAGAAAGCTCATTGCCTGCAGGATCATTTGATCCGATATCAGCATCAAAAAAGAAGTCAGAGCTGCTGTAAAAGACCCAATAGCTACCCCAGCCAGAATCAATGTTGTCAGCGGAACAATACGTCCTACTTTTGCCAGAGTATAAACGGCGTAAATTGTTCCCAACGCACCGATAAACGCACCAACCGGTATCAGATATTTACCCGCCGGTGAGAATGACATTATCGCAATTGCCCCTAACCCCGCCCCTGAGGCAACCCCTATCAGATATGGATCAGCCAACGGATTCCTAAACAGTCCTTGAAATGCCGCCCCGCTTCCTGCCAGGGCTGCACCGGTAAGGGCAACCAGGATAGTATGCGGCAGCCGGATTTCCCAGAGAATTGTTTCAAAATACTCGGGCCAGGTTCCTGAAAATTCAAACCAGGGGAGTTTTCCCAATAGAATCCGGAGAGCACTGCCTGGAGGAATTGTTACTGCCCCCAGGGCAATACTCAACACAAAAGCTAACACCAGCATTCCGGAAACTGCCAGGAAAGAACGTTTTTTCATTAGCTAATTACCAAATAACTCAGGATGAATCATTTCTGCCAGCTGTTCAAAGCCATCTACAAGCCTCGGTCCAGGAACGCTGAGGATAAACGGATCAAAAGGGAGCAGATTGCCGTTTACTACTGCAGAAATTTCGCTCCAGCCAGCCCGTTCTGATACGCTCTCCGGGGTAATTCCATACAGTGCGTCTGCAAGCAGAATGTATTCTGGATTCTGAGCGACAAGCTCTTCGGAGCTAATCTGCACCCATTCGCCATCTAAGACATCACCCAGGTTTTGTCCTTTGGCTTTATTGATAATATAGGAAATAAAGGTTCCTGCGCCTGTGGTCCAGGGATTTGCCGGATCAGATGCATCCAATTCATAGAAGACCAGCGGCATATCCTCAACCCCTTCCAATTTCCCTTCCAGAAGGACAACCCGGTCATTTAATGAACTAACCAGTATTTCTGCTTCATTATCAGTTCCGGTGAGAACTGCAATATCTTTAATATTCTTATATAATCCGGCAAAATCTTCCGGGTTTGCCTGCCAATACACTGTCAATCCTAAATCCCGCAGCTCCTGAATTGCATCAGCAGCAAAAATTTCCCCGGCTAAAACCAAATCCGGTTCCAGGGCCAGGATATCTTCAACAGGAATCCCATCCCACATAGCGCCTAAATCTGCAGCCTCTAGCGCTCCTTCAGGAAATTGGGAATTAGAGTCCCGACCAACCAATCGATCGCCGGCACCGATCCCAAATAAAATTTCAGTCATGTTTGGCGAGATAGAAACAATGGTTTTTGCCGGCGTTTTCAATTTTATTTCGGCTCCCATGTCATCGGTCACAACATTGCCGCAAGCGGTTACCAACATGGATAGAATCAATGCTAATAATCCAGTTATCAGGTAATTTTTCTTCATTATCTCCTCGTTCATTAATAATTTGCTTATTATTAAACAAAAAATCCCTGTCTCGGACAGGGAAGGCACATGGATCAGTAATTCTACTTAACCAAGTTCACACCTCCTTACCGCGAGAGTATCATGAACGGACAGCAATGGCGGTCGACCTGGCTTTTCGATTTCTTGAAGGATAATCGAATTACAGTTGCGGGTCAGCGTCTGATTCTCACAGACTTCGCCTTTCAGCCTTCCCTTTCGGGATTTCGGGCACCTCTGCTGTATTCTATTGTTAAACTGCAGGTTTTCTCCAGACCATAAATATTCTATCAGGAAAACTTTCAGCTGTCAAACAATAAAAAGACCACTGATCCAGCATTAGAATCAGGGGTCTAGGATAATCGAATACAGGCTAAGTGTTTAGAGTGTGTCAAATTCAAAGCTCCAGGAGCTTTGAATCTTCGGGGTGGATAGTTTTTGAATAATTTGCCCCAGATTGAAGTGTTTCTTCTGTTTCCCTGAAACAATCATTAATAATCGTTCAATTTTTGCCTTTCTGATCAGCTCGGATTGATATTCTTTACTCTCTGTATATGAAATCCTAAACATGATTTTCTCCTGGTTACTAGTTCACTATCCTCTAAGCAGTTAGATTGAAACTATCCAGCCTACGACTTTGCCCAATAATGGTTTCTGGCTAACTTCCTGCCGGCGTATAACAGCAATTAACCGTTCTTTTTCTGCCTGGATCTGTAATTCCTTTTGGCGCTGTTTACATTGATCGTAATTTATTGGGATCATTTTATCCTCCAAATCAATTTTATTTATTCTGTATTTAATTATTATAAGTATTATATCAATTATATTTAGTTTGTCAAGCACTAATTTAAGTTATTTTGACATTATATTAGTAATTTTCAGTATATTGTTGATATTTCTTATTTTTGGGATGTTAAAAATTGTTGTTTTTCTCGATTTTGAGGGTTTTCAGCCCTGCTCGGGTTTATTTCCAGGGATTTTGGCTGATTAATGGGTAGGGAAATGTTACATCTAAGAAAGCGTTCGTCAAGGCAAACCCCTTTCTTTGCTGTTTGAT
>CAZHHT010000119.1:0-9598 GCA_964532455.1 uncultured Anaerolineales bacterium | reverse complement strand
TTCAACATGCGCTGAAGTGGTTCTCTGAACAGGAAGATTATCATCCGGACGTTGTTGTTCAGCTGCGTCCGACCAGCCCATTCCGACCCCCGGAATTAATTGATGAAGCAATACAGATTCTGCTAAATAATACCGGCGCTACTTCCGTGCGCGGTGTAGTTCCATCCAAGCAGAATCCCTTTAAAATGTGGACAATTGAACCTGGGGGGAATATGGTTCCACTTCTTGAGACAGAATTTGAGGAACCTTTTAATATGCCCCGCCAGGAATTACCTCCAACCTTTTGGCAAACCGGGCATGTGGATGTCATCAAGGGAAAAACGATAATAAATGGATCAATGAGCGGACTAGTGGTTTATGCCTATCAAATCGATCCGCATTTTTCTATTGATCTGGATAATCTGCTTGATTGGCAGCAGGCTGAAATACGCCTGAAATCTTTAAGTTCACAGATAGTTCTTCCGCCACGGCAAAAGAATATAATGCCTGAAATCGTTACTCTTCTAGTTCTTGACTTTGATGGTGTGCTGACCGATGACCGTGTATACGTCAACCAGCACGGAGAGGAAACTGTAGCAGCTCATCGGGGTGACGGGATGGGTATAACACAGTTAAAGAAAGCCGGGATTGAGGTGGTAACCCTTTCCAAAGAAAAGAATCCTGTGGTAAAAGCCAGAGCTGATAAGTTGGGCATTCCTGCTTACCAGGGGATAGATGAAAAAGGGAAGGAACTGGAGTCCTTAATGGCAGACAAGGGAGTTTCTTCAGAACAGGTTGTATACCTGGGTAATGATATTAATGATCTGCCTTGTTTCCCGCTGGTGGGATTAGCGGTAGCAGTTGCTGACGCTCATCCCAAAGTGATTGAAAGAGCTCAGCTGGTATTGAGCAAAAATGGCGGTCATGGCGCTGTCCGGGAGTTATGTGATTTGTTGTTGGAAAAATTTGAGGTAATGGAATAAGGGATTTGGAGGACAGATATATGAAACGGGAAATAAAGCTGGGAAATCGGTGGGTTGGTGATGGGCATCCAGTTTATATTATTGCTGAGATCGGGATAAACCATAACGGTGATATGGATGTGGCAAAACAACTGATCGATGCAGCGGTAGAAGCGGGCTGCAACGCGGTTAAGTTTCAGAAGCGAACACCGGAATTATGTGTACCACCTGAGCAGCGCGATAAGATGCGTCATACACCCTGGGGATATATCAGTTATATGGAATACCGGGAACGAGTAGAGTTTGGACTGGACGAATTCAGCGAAATTGCTGACTATTGCAAGAAAAATTCTATTGATTGGACAGCATCTGCCTGGGATGAAACTTCGGTTGATTTTCTGGAGCAATTTGACATAATCCTTCATAAAGCGCCTTCTGCTTTATTAACTGATTTGGCGTTATTGAAAAAAATGAGGGAACAAAATCGACCACTCATGCTTTCTACCGGTATGTCAGAAATGGAACAAATTCAGGCGGCTGTAGAATTAGTTGGGACAGAAGATTTGATCATTGCCCACTGCACCAGCTCTTATCCCTGTCCTCCAAAAGAGTTGAACTTAAAAATGATCGAAACTCTTCGTGAGATGTATCCCTGCCCGATTGGTTATTCAGGTCATGAGGTGGGACTTCCCACAACGGTAGCGGCGGTTACCCTTGGAGCGTGTGTAATTGAGCGCCATATCACTCTGGACCGGGCAATGTGGGGTTCAGATCAGGCGGCATCTGTAGAACCGGGAGGAATCCGCAAATTGGTGAAGTATATCCGGGTTTTAGAAGAAGCCCTTGGTGATGGCGTAAAAACCGTTTATGAGAGTGAACGCCCGAGTCTAGAAAAACTGCGCCGGACTAATACCTTACCGGTGCGGGGACGATATCAAAAAGAGTAATCTGGCAGTTCCACCAAATGATTTAATTATTCTGTTCTCTTTGATTCTGCCTCAAGAGAACTAAAGAACTATGGTATGAAAACAAATATTAAATCTGCCTTTGGATCGTATGATTGAATTTATTAATAAACTCAAACGGAGTTTTCAACAGCTGCAGCTCTACAGCCGATTGTTTCAACTTAATCGCAAGGTTGCAGCTCATGCTAGACCAGATATCCAGGGGCAGCCGATTGTTTTTTTTAATACTTCAGCTCGGCTTGCAGGATTAAATCTAAATGCAGCTTTCTCAATGATAACCAGCTGGGGAATCCAATTGGCTGGGAGACGGGTATATCATTTTTCCTGCCGTTCTGGCATGAGTCATTGTGTTCTGGGAGCTGGATTGGGACATCCGAAAGCTCAACCTCCCTGCCAGGGGTGTATCAAGGATTCCGGTTGGTTTACCGGCGCCGCTCCGACAATTTGGTTTGATTACCAGGAAGACCCTGAACTGAGGATCCAGATTAACAACAAAAGTGTATCTGAGTTAAAAGAGATCAAATATAAGGGTCGTCCACTGGGACAATTGGTTTTGACCAGTTTGCGCTGGATTCTCAGGCGGCATCATTTAATAAACGATGAGATAACCAGATACCTCTATTGCGAGTTTATTCTTTCTGCTCACAATATTGCAGAAAAATTTTCACAATTCATCGGAGAGATTAACCCGGAGACGGTGGTTGTCTTTAACGGTTTGCAGTACCCTGAAGCAACTGTCTGCTGGGTTGCCAAACAAGGGGGTATCCGAGTTATCACCTATGAGGTGAATCTGCAGCCTTTCTCAGCATTTTTCACTGATGGACAGGCAACGGAATATTCTTTGAACATCCCGGAGAGTTTTATTCTTACTGAAGATCAAAATCGGATTCTCGATCAATATCTGGAGCTGCGTTTTAAAGGAGATTTTAAGATGGCAGGAATCAAATTCTGGCCAGCAATGGACCAGCTGCCTGCTGATTTTTTGTCGTTTGCGGAAGGATTTGAGGGGCTGGTTCCGGTCTTCACTAATGTGATCTTTGATACCAGCCAAGCTCACGCCAATACAATATTTTCCCAGATGTTTGCCTGGCTGGACCTGGTTAAGCGGACTGCAGAAAAACATCCAAGGATATTGTTTGTGATCCGGGCGCACCCGGATGAAATGAGGAAAGGAAAGGGCAGTCAGGAAAGTGTGGTTTCCTGGGCAGATGATCAGGGAATTGAGAACCTGCCTAATGTGATGTTAATCGGACCTGATGAAATATTAAGTTCTTACGAACTCATCCAGCGCTCAAAATTCACCATGGTTTATAACTCATCAATTGGACTGGAAGCCACATTACTCGGTACACCAGTTATATGTGCCGGAAAAGCCCGCTACACTCAATATCCAACGGTATTTTATCCGGATTCATTAACTGAGTATAAGGAACTGTTGACATCATTCCTGGCTGCGGATGAAATTCATGTGCCATCCCACATGTATGAGAATGGGCGCAGGTTTTTGTTTTACCAGCTTTACCGGGCGTCCATGCCTTTTGGTGAATTTCTTAATGGCTATCCCTCATCGGGCTATGTCCAACTGAGGCGTTTTTCCTGGAAGAAGCTTCTCCCGGGCGGTTCAGCGGTAGTGGATTGTGTGGTAAATGGAATCCTGAACGGAGATGAATTTATATTGGAGACAGACCAGGTATGAAAGTGTGTTATCGGACAAGAAAAGATTTAAAGTTGCTCAGATTGAAACTACGGCGCCGCCAGGCTACCGAGTGCTTGGGACAGGTTGCTCTTGACCAATCCCCGCAGATATTTGGGAACCCAATTCCCAAAGCTGGTTCACACTTATTTAACTAGGTTATGTGGATCTGAAACGGTTTTCCTGGAGAGAACTTTACCCAGAACGTTCTGCAGCAATCCAGACAGTCGCGAATGGTATACTTCATAAAAAAGAATTTGTTATGAAGGGCAGGTTTGAAAAATAAGGGGTATATAAAGGATATAAGTAAAGTCGCGAAAATATTCCATTATCTTGCAGATTTGGTTCCGACTAATGATTAGGAAACAAGATACCCTGTGTACAACGGATATGTTGAGCTGGCTGTTTGCAAACTGTTCTCAACAGTTAATATTTATCGGCAATAAAAGCAAATAACATGATCCTGAAAATTAAAAATTACGCAAAACAACTTGTTTTAAAAAGTCCTTTTCTCGTTCATTTATTCTTGCGAAGACGGTTTAATGTTGAATTGAAGTTAATTGCAGGTAAACACAGGTACAATAACCCTCATCCAAGTATCATACACTTTTCTCTCAATAAAGCGGCTACCCAGTATACAAAAAAAATTCTTCGTCAGTGCGTGATTGAAAATGGAATGATTCCCGTTCATATCAATGAGTATGCGTTTTATACGAAGTTTCCCTATCTAACCGGGTTAGGGGCCGACAAGATGGCGAACTTCAGCCATATTTTCAGACCTAAGGGATATTTTTATAGTGCTTTTGGTGGTTTCGTTCCGGGAATTTCTGAACTGGAAAAGTATAAAGTGATCCTTATGGTGAGAGATCCAAGGGATATCCTGGTTTCCTGGTACTACTCAATCGCCTTCAGCCATTCCATTCCACCCATTACAAGCAACAGGCATGAAGAATATATCAGGAAGAGGAAAAACGCCCAAGAGATCACGATTGATGATCATGTAATTTCCGAGAGTGATCGTGTATTTAATATATTAAATCGTTATCAGACTGAACTTTTAGTTCCATATCCACATGTTTATCTCACTTCATACGAGAAGATGACTTCGAACTTTGAAGGTTGGTTAAAGTATTTATTAGAGGCTTGTGAGCTGGAAATTAGCAGCCAAACTTTCCAAAAACTTGTAGAAGACAATAAACGCTTACAGCCCAAAGAAGAGAATATTTACAAACACATCCGGAAAGGGAAACCCGGTGATTATTTGGACAAACTGCAGCCTGAGACCATAGAATATCTCAATATTAAGTTTTCCCCGATATTTGACACATTTCATGATGTTTTGAATGTTACGGATAGCTGATTTGACATCGTAGCTGGATAGTGACATTATCAAAGAGAGTAAATGATGAGAACTTATTATCGTGTTAAAAGACTCCTAAAGACGGGTCGATTACAGTACAGGAGATGGCTAGCAGTTCAGCGCTGGGGAAAAGTAGCCTTGCAGCAAGCACCTAAAGTTATTGGTATTGCCTTGCCAAAAGGGGGGTCGCATTTTATTCACCAAACTCTTTCCGGATTAGCGGAAATCGGCCCTTTTATTAAACCGGGTTTTCCGCCAGTTAACAGGTTTGAAGATAACAGCCCACTTTCAAAGGAAGAAATCCTCATTGAAATTGAAAAAATGGACCCCGGGGAAATCAGGTATGGATATATCTCCTGTGTGGAGCCATTCCTCTCTTCTCTTACAAAACCAGACAGGGCGACAGTTTTTATCTATCGTGATCCCCGGGACTTAGTCGTTTCGCATGTTTTTTATGCGACAGATATGTATCCAGATCACGGCATGCACAAATATTATCAACAGCTCCATTCGATGGAAGCCCGCTTAAATGTGGCGATTGAAGGTAGCAGCATAAAAGGATTTGAGTTGGCTAACGTCCGGGATAGATATTTACCTCAAATAAAATGGTTGGAAACTCCCCAGGTTCTCAGTATTCGCTTTGAAGAGTTGATTTTAAATAGAGAAACTGTCTTAGGTAGTATTTTGGATTATATTGAAAGTTTCGGGGTGACTTTCTCTATTTCTCGCCAGGAAGCTATCGAAAAGCTTGGCTCAGCGATTAAACCCAAAAAATCCGGCACCTTCAGGAAAGGGAAACCTGGTAATTGGCAAGAACATTTCACTCCTGATAACAAAAAACGTTTCAAAGAAGTCGCCGGAGATTTGCTGTCAAAATTAGGATATGAGGAAAATGATCTGGAGTGGTAAAGGGTTATTATTGTGACTAACAACAAAGCTGGGCAGCCCCGCTGTTCTATTGTTATTCGAGCTTTTAATGAAGAGCGGCACATTGGAAAATTATTGACCGGCATTAAAAAGCAGTCCATCCAGAATTGTGAAGTTATCCTGGTAGATTCTGGTTCGACGGATTCCACCGTAGAGATTGCTTCTGGTTTTGATACCAGGATAGTCTCAATTGATCCGAAAGAGTTTACTTTCGGACGCTCGTTAAACAGAGGGATCAAAGCTGCAGCAGGTGATTATATTATTATCACCAGCGCCCACTGTTACCCGGTTTATCCGGATTGGTTGGAACAACTTCTGAAACCTTTTGAGGATCCACAGATCGCAGTGTGTTACGGAAAACAACGCGGCGGTAAAACCAACCATTACTCCGAACAACAATTTTTCCAGCACTATTTTCCTGACGGCAGTCAGCTTAAACAGGGACAACCGTTCACACATAATGCCAATGCGGCGATACGCAAATCGCTTTGGGAGCTGCAGTCGTACAATGAGCAGCTTACCGGACTGGAAGATCTAGCCTGGAGCAGCTGGGTAGAGGAGCAGGGGTACCACATCGCTTATGTAGCCGAGGCTGAAGTTATCCATGTTCATCAGGAAACCTTCTCACAGGTATACAATCGGTATCGGCGGGAAGCCATTGCAATGAAACAAATCCTTCCCGAGAGTCATTTTTTTATCCGCAATATGATTAGCATGATTATCCTGAAATCTGTATCTGATTTATCACGGGCTTACAGGGACCGTGTGGTATTAAAAAAAGTATTGGATATACTCAGATTCAGGATTGTTCAGTACCTGGGGACCTGGCAGGGTTACCGTTATTCTGGCAAAATTGATCTCCAGCTTCATCAACAATTTTATTATCCTCCACAGTTACTATCTGATAAGTTTCCTGAAGAACGTGCAGTTGAGCCGATTAAATACCGGATTGAAGTTGATAAGGAGAACTAAAAACAAATGACGAGGATAGTAGCTTTGGTCCCTATGAGGCACCATTCCCAGCGGGTACCCGGGAAAAATTATCGTATCCTAGCCGGGAAACCTCTTTTTCACCATATCCTGACTACTTTGCTGGATGTCCCTGAGATTAATGAGGTTTGTGTGGATACAGATAGTTCCCTCATAAAATCCGGTCTTGAGGATTCATTCCCGGATGTGCGAATCCTGGACCGGCCGGAAGACCTGTGTGAGGATGAGACGTCGATGAACAGAATCATTTCCTATGATACCTCGCTTGTGAAGGCAGATTATTACCTGCAAACTCACAGCACAAACCCGCTGCTGAAGGCTGAAACGATTTCAAATGCCATAAATACCTTCCTGGAGAATAAAGACTATTATGATTCCATGTTTTCGGTAACACGTCTTCAAACGCGCTTGTATGATATAGACGGGAAAGCTGTTAATCACAATCCAGATGAATTAATACAGACCCAGGATTTACCTCCGCTATTTGAGGAAAACTCCTGTTTATACCTGTTTACGAAACAAAGCCTCGGAAAAAAAGGACATCGGATCGGAAGTTCTCCCTACTTATTTGAAATTGATCCGGATGAAGCCTGGGATATTGATACCAGCCTCGATTTTAAAATTGTGGACTACTTGATGAATAATGCTGGGGAGTAACCTATGCCAACAATCCTTTTTTCAGCGCCCTACATGATTCCGTTTCTAGACCGTTTTCGCCCTGTATTTGATCGATTTGGAATCGATTTGATTGTCCCCGAGGTGGAAGAACGACTTGAAGAAGAGGATTTACTGGAGTATGCCGGTCAGTTTGATGGAGCAATCTGCGGAGATGACCGGTTTTCAAGACGAGTGATAAAATCCTGCCTGCCCCGGTTAAAAGTGATTTCAAAATGGGGTACAGGAATTGATTCCATTGATCAGGACGCCTGTGAAGAATACGGGATTATGGTGGGAAACACCCCTAATGCTTTTACCTTGGCGGTAGCCGATTCTGTTCTTGGATATATGCTTATATTTGCCCGAAAACATCCCTGGATGGATCAAGCCGTGAAAAATGGAATCTGGGAAAAAATTCCAGGACGGTCCTTAAGTGAGTGCACTCTGGGAGTAATTGGAATTGGTAATATCGGAGAAGCAGTTCTGGAACGGGCAAAGCCATTCCAGATGACCTTGTTGGGAAACGACATCCGCGAAATTGATGCTGACTTTATTCAAGTAAACGGTGTTACTATGGTCCCATTGACGGAGCTGCTATCGAGGGCTGATTTTGTGAGCGTAAATTGTGACCTTAATCCCACCTCTCACCACCTGATCAATACTGATGCGTTCTCAAAAATGAAACCGGAAGCTGTTTTGATCAATACTGCCAGGGGACCAATTGTTGATGAACTGGCTCTGGTGGAAGCTTTGGAAAGTGGGAAAATTGCCGGAGCGGCACTTGATGTGTATGAAGAAGAACCATTGCCTCCAGAGAGTCCATTGCGCGGTTTTGGAAACGTACTCCTGGCTCCTCATAATGCCAATTCAAGTCCTGAAGCTTGGGAAAATGTGCATTGGAATACCATCCGAAATCTGCTGGATGGCTTGGGAATAACCTATGACACCAGTGAGCGAGGTGAAATAAAATGAAAAAACGGTATGTTTTAATTACAGGTGCGAGCAGAGGTATTGGCAGAGCAACATGGGATATTTTTATAAAGAATAACTGGTTTGTAATTGGTATCGGCCGTTCTCCAATGCAAGGAAATATCCCTGAACAGGGATATTTTATCCAAGCGGATGTTTCTTTTGAGAAAGATTGGCAGAAGATTAAAAAAGAAACATCCAACATCACGGATCAATTGGATGCGGTAGTCAATAATGCGGCTATTCAAATCACAAAACCAGTTCTCGAGACAACAGTTGAGGAGTGGGATCAGGTTCTCAATGCCAATCTTCGGTCTGTTTTCCTGAGTGTGAAAATTCTGCACTCCTTATTAAAAGCGGGAAATGGGGGAGCAATTATTAATGTCTCTTCAGTCCATGCTGTCGCGACCTCAAATGATATTGCTGCCTACGCAGCCAGCAAAGGTGGCATGCTGGCTTTGACACGCGCTTTGGCTATTGAACTGGCCCCGGATAATATCCGGGTCAATACTGTTTTGCCAGGCGCGGTGGACACAGAAATGCTGAGAGCAGGCTTGAATCGCGACCATACCGGAGGCGGTTCTGCTGCCCAGCGCCTGGAAAATCTGGCTAGAAAGACTGTTAGTGGAAAAATTGGCACACCAGAGGAAATCGCTAGGGCTATCTATTTCCTTGCTGATAATGACGAATCTTCCTTTATTACCGGTCAGCCACTGGTGATTGATGGTGGAGCAACCGCCCGGCTGAGCACGGAATAACATTATGAATGCACTCAAAAAGAACGCTAACCGGTTCTTGCCCACGTCTGCTCTCCACTATTTGCGGTCGGGAAAGAACAGTTATCAGAGGGCTGTTCAATGGCCTGCCGCATATCTGCATCCCTGGCGGCGCGAATCCATTCAAAAGATAAAAAGAGATCAAAATCGGTATACTGGAAAACGCTGTTTTGTGATTGGCAATGGACCTAGTCTGCAGCAGACAGATGTCTCCCTATTAAAAGACGAATACACATTCGGCATGAACCGGGTGTACTTGGCTTTTCAAGAATGGGGTTTCCAGACCAGTTTCCTGGTCTCTGTGAATGACCTGGTCATTG
>CAZHHT010000118.1:0-9786 GCA_964532455.1 uncultured Anaerolineales bacterium | reverse complement strand
ATTGCAGAGAAATGGCCCACTCTGGCAAAGTTCCTCAAGAACATCGTTGGCAGGACAACAATATGTGGAAAAAAAGAAAGAAACCCGGATTAGTAAAAAAGCCTGAACAGAGGCGAAGGGGCAAGGAGATCAAGCCTCGCGAGATCAATCTCGACGCTATCCCTTATTATCCCCTGCCCCCTGCACCATCCCAGTGGGATATCCATATCTATGCGCCCTGGGTACCCGCGGAAGATTTCTTTGAAGTCAGTACAGGGGACCAGTTAACCATTGAAAGCATCACCAAGATCGACATGGAGGACCGGCCGGATCCTGCTTTCCGGACCTCAAACCTGCAGGCCAGTGGGGTTATCTTCATAGACAAGACAGGGAAGTGCAAGGCTTTTCCTGATGCCCATGCTACACTGCTGAGAAGAGATTTCGAGGGGAAAATAACAGCCACGGCTGAACTAAAACATGATATCTACAGGATTGGAACAAATCCTTACGGGGACCATTCCGTTTTCTTGTCAGGAGAGGCCATTCTTCATGCTTATAACGGGGACTTTGAGCCTATTATGATCCATAACATGGCAAACGATAAAAGGATCCTCATGATCCGTGATTCTGAGATCTTCATGGATGGTCCACCCAGGCGCCAGATCCGGAGAGTGGATATCAATCCGGCTGGAGATAGGCTTCTGTTCACCATTGCGGACACAGCCTGGTGCATGAGTCCCAATCTGGATACATATTGGGCTGTTTGTATGCCGCTCAAAGATGGCTGGCAGCGAAGCTATACCAGGAGCACTCTGACAGGAAACAGGTCTGACGTGGAAGAATCCCTTCGCTTCTTAGACCTCAGACTCCCGGTCACCCAAGATGAGATCAAGAGTCAATACAGGAAACTTGCTTTCCGCTGGCACCCGGATTACGCTGGAAACACACCCGAAAATAACAAGAAAATGCAGGAGCTGAACAGGAATTTTTCCATCCTGACAGGGATCGATCCGCAGCAACTGGAAATCAGAGAGTCAGAGGTCATGAGCTTCAAGCGCACTAAGCCTGATATGAGTAATGATGTTGGCTATGGGATATCCATTGAAATAAGCAGCGATAGGCCGGCACTAGACTGGATCTATGCTGCAGATTTTTGCTCCAGCAGCAACGGGGTTTATATTGGGAGTTATGCCGGCAAGATCGTCAAAATCGACGAGAACGGGATCGCTCAATATGTTATTGATGTGGGCAACATTCCTGACACGATCCTGGAGATAGACAATTACCTGTATATCACAACAGATACCCGGCTGTACGTGCTGGGACCGGACCTGGAGTTGATCAACCTGCTCGACCTGACCCTGGAAGGGAGATTGATGGGCTCAAGGAAAGGTTTTTACCTGGTGGCTGAGAATAAGCTGTCTGTTCACAACCGGGAAGGCGAAGAACTGGGAGAAATCAAAAGCAAACACCCGATTCGGGCAGTGTATGAATCGGGTGATGAACTGATCGTGGAGTCCAGGCAGCACAGGGCGGTTATTCGGATGTGAGTTAACAAGCACTATGCAGGCATATATTCACACCTGCACCCAAAAGCATTCGCGTCGTGTAAACTACTCTATAATAAATATCAACATGAAGACTTTGACAAAATCCTGTTTCATCGTCCTGCTTACATTCCTGGTCATAGCTATTTTCCTGTCCCAGCTTCAGCCCTTCATCGTAAAGGCTGCTGGCTCTGTTGATGGCACGTTTGGTGTTCGCCCTGTTTCACATAGGTGCCTCGGCATTACCCATGTAGCCAACGAGGGAGATATCTGGCCGCCGGTGGGTGACGTAGAATTTACTCTATGGTTGTTCCAATTCCGCTATAACGTGAATGAATATGACCGATCCCAGCATAGGCTAATGTGTATAGGACAAGATTTATGGTTTGGAGAATAATCGTGAATAAGTTATAGGGGGGATGAGAGCAAGGAGTTTATGGATTCTAGATCAATTGTTTTTACCAAGGAAACAGAAATCTCAGGTTTTTGGTGGCCAGCGGATGATCCTGAGCAACGACTACCAGGAAAACTAGTGTTCTCTCCTGCAGAAGGCCTCACTTTAGAATTAATGGGAGCATTTCCGCACGACAAATTTGAAAATCCATTTGGGGTAACTGTTTTAGGCGAAAGCACATTTAAGGAAAATGTTACTTTGCATCAAGTGTACCTAAACGAAAGTAGAACGTTAGGTTCTTTGCCGGGAACAGGGTTGTCTACTTGCGTTGCGGTTCGAGCATACGTAGGCGCTCACATTCCTAACTCGACTGATGTGGAATTTAAAATAATCAAATATTATCCATTTTCTATTGAGCAGTGGTTAAGAAATAAGACGATTGACTACGACTTCCCACCTGGTGGTTTTGAAGTTAAATTTAACAACCCCGAACCTCTTAGCTTTAAACTTACGGACGATTTAACATTTGGCCTTAGCTATCAGTCTTCCGGCCTCAGCATAAATCCGTACGGCACAGATATCAATTTCAAATATGTTCCTATAATGTCCCTTGAAAGCAAACAACCCGTGTCTTGGAACAGGATAGGAGAATTGATTACTACACTAAATAATTTTCTATCCTTGCCAATAATGGAACCCGTATTTTCTCTTGATGTTCAGGGAACTATATTATTACCCTCAACAAAAGAAGGGGATGAAACCCAGGAAGAGGTGGAGATTAAAGTCTTGTTGCCTCTTTACGATACGCCAGTTGGAGAAAGTCCTCATCCCGTAGAAATGCTGTACACGTTTGACGATATTTCCGAGGTTTTTCCAGAATATCTCGCAAACTGGTTTGAAAAAGAGGCCCTGTTAGGCCCTGTTTATGACCTATTCTTTGATTCTTTCTCAGGCAAAAGAACAAACCTTGTCACAACTTTTCTTAATTATGCACAAGCCCTTGAGACCTACCATATTAGAACAATGGAGGGCGACATAGATCCCCCGAAAATCCACAAAAAGAGATTAGAAGAAATTCGTTCATCAGTGCCCGAAGAATATAAAGAGTGGGTTAGAGAAAACCTTATATCGTCTAATCGAAAAACTCTGAAAATGCGGTTGAAGGAACTAATTGAGCTGAACCCAACTGTCGTGAACGGGAGGGCAGGCGACCATGATGCGTTTATCAAGCGCGTAAAAGATACAAGGAACTACTATACTCATTACGTTCCCACGCTTGAAGAAAGAGCAGCGGCTGGCGGTAGATTAAAAGGTTTGATAATAACTCTTGGCTTGCTTATTGAAGGACTATTGTTGTATCAAATGGGGTTTGATATTCCTAAAATCCAAGAACTTCAGAGATCCAGGAAGCGATATCCACCTGTTTGGTACTAGAAACAAAACTAAAGCACGGGTGCTCGATCGTCGTTTTTGGAATGCTATATTGGGGGTATGTAAGGGTTAAAATGATTCTCCCCGGGTGCGGCTTACTACAAATCAATTCAAGTTCTTTTTTTTACAGACTCTCTAATAACTAATTCGGTTTTCAAAATAGTTTTTAGCGGAACATTTTCCCCCTGGATCAACTGAACCAGAATATCTGCAGCTGTTTTTCCCTTAAGTCGAATCGGTTGTGCCACTGTCGTCAAGGGTGGACTAATCAATCTGGCAATCGAAAGATCATCAAATCCAGAAATAGAATACTTATCAGGAATTTCGTAACCGTCTATTTTTGCTTGTTCAATAAAGCCAACCGCAATAATATCGCTCATCGAGATAACTGCAGTGGGTTGTTTTTTTGCGCTGCACAATTTAGTAAAAATAGACCTTCCCCCACTCAGTGTCGTACTATCACTTTCAATCAATTGTATACCTGGAGAAGAAAAATCCAATCCTTTTGATTTCAGCGCTCTTTCATAACCATCTAGGCGATTACGGAGAGTACCAACATATTCTTGATACCGCCCTTCCTTTCCCGACCTAATTCCAACAATAGCAATTTTTGTGTGGCCTTCACCTAATATATAGTTCATTAATGCTTCTGCGCCAACTTCATCGTCAACATTTACAGCCGGCACGCCTTCAACTGGATCACTATCTACTGTTACAAATGGAACGCCTCGCTGACGGATCAAGACCATTGTTGATTTTTCGCTTTCGAGTCCCAGGGTAATAAAACCATCGACGGCTGCATATTCAATTGCTCGTTTTATACTCCCCCGCAGGGGGGGCACTAACATTAGCGAATATCCATCTGCTGTACAAGTTTCACCAACTCCCTCTAAAAAATCAAGCAGGAATGGATTACTCAACATTTCATGAAGGGGTTGGGGGAGCAAAATTCCAAGTGTACCTGTTTTTCCAGTTGTCATACTCCGAGCAATCGGATTGGGTACATAACCTAATTCATCTGCAACCTCAAGAATTTTTTGAACAGTTTCTTTCCCTATTCGATTTGGATCGTTAAAAGCAAACGAAACAGATGTTGTAGAAACGCCTGCCAATCTCGCGATATCTTTTATTGTAACTTTCGGTTTTTTGTTAGCTGACATATTTATTACTGTTTGATCATTCATTTGCCAGATGCCTTTTTTATAAAGATGTGGGTACTCTGTGAAGGCACCTTGTCAAGGTTGAGGTGTCCTTGGGAATCTTGTACTTCTTTGTTCGACATAATATCAATCCAGGTATTGCCATCCAGATCGTTTTTTAGCGGAATTGCAATATTTTTACGTTCTTCCCTTGGATTCAATACTATTATAATTTCTTCGTCTCCAAGATGTCTTTTATAAGCATATATACCATTGAATACAAGTAAAGGTGTAAATTCTCCATAACGCAAAGATTTATATTCCTTTCTTGTATTAATTAGTAATCTGTAAATACTATTAAGCCTTTCATTCCATTTACTCGCATCCCATATCATCGGCCTACGACAATCTGGATCATCCCCCCCCTCCATTCCAATTTCATCTCCATAATAAATTAGTGGGGCTCCAATAAATGTAAAAATAAATACCAGAGCGATTATTTGACGATCGATATTGTCTTTACAAATGGTCCGTATTCGAGCCGTATCATGTCCAGCCAGCAGATTTAGTTGAAAAGGCGAGTGATTATTCTGCATCTCCAGGAGATTTCGCACTTCATAGTCAAAGTCTTCCGCATCCATATGATCAGATACACAATAATCTAAAAGATGATTTCGAAGCGTGTAATTCATAACGCCGTCACAGGTGCTGCCGTCAAGCCAGAGTTCTGGCCAGCGCCATATTTCACCTACTATATAGGCGTCTGGTTTGATATCTTTAACTACCTTTCTGAATTTTTTCCAAAAACTAAGGGGGGCTTTCCAGGGAACATCCAGTCTCCATCCATCAATGTCGTATTCACGGATCCAAAAAGCTGAGACATCAAGCAGATACTTTTCCACATCGGGGTTTAGAACATTAAGTTTTGGTAAGTACCAGGTGCCTCCACAAGTTTGGTAGGAGGGAGGAGATGTTTCAATTGGAAATGACACGTCTAGAAACCAATCTTTATAGCGAGAGGAATCGCCTGAAATACTTAAATCCTTGAAGGGTTCAAAATTTACACCACAATGATTGAATACTGCATCAAGAATTATCCTTATTCCTTTTTCATGAGCTGCAGCGACAAACCGCTTAAACAGGACTTTATCGCCAAAACTTGGGTTTATCTCAAAATAGTCGACCGTATCGTATTTATGATTAGTGTCCGCTTTGAATATTGGATTCAAATAAATTGCATTGATACCAAGGTCTTGCAGGTAACCAAGCTTATCCATTATCCCTTGAAGGTCGCCACCGAAGAAGTTTTCCCTGTCGGGTAGTTCATCCCATGAAACTGTATTTGGGGGATCAATATCGGGATTCCCGTTGGCGAATCGTTCCGGAAATATTTGGTAGAATATTGCATCCTTGACCCAGGCGGGGGTATCTTTAAACATTAATCATTCCTTATCCTTTTAGACCTGATCGGGACAAGCCGCTAACAAATTGTTTTTGAGCGACAAGAAATATGATTATAGGAACAATAATCGCTGTAACTGTTCCTGCCATCATATATGTCCATTCTGTTATGTATTGTCCAGAAAATGCTTGTAACCCGACCTGGATTGTCCGTAGTTCTTCTTTGTTTGCTACAAGTAAAGGCCATAAGAAATCATTCCATATGAAAAGGAACGAAAACAACGCCATAGCAATTAGAGTGGATCGACTCATTGGCATAACAATACGCCATAATATTCCCCAGTTGCTGCTACCGTCCAATTTTGCAGCATCTATATAATCTTTTGGTATATTGATAAAAGCTTGCCTTAAGAGAAAGATTGAAAATGCATCTACCATTCTTGGCACAATAATCGCTTTATAAGTATTTAACCATCCAAGATTTAATATGATCATATAGGATGGTATCAATGTTGAATGCATTGGAACCATCATGGTTCCTAAAAATAACAAAAAAAGAACATCCCTTCCTTTAAAATTCATTATCGAGAATGCATAGGCGGCCATTCCAGCAAGGACTATTCTAGAGAATACGACTACTCCCGCTACAAAAAATGTATTTAAGTAATATCTTACAAATGGCGCTGCTTCCCAGGCTGTTACATAGTTAGCAATTTCAAATTTAGTAGGGAATAAATAAGGAGGAAAAGCAGTTAATCCACGAGGTTTTAATGATGTAGTGAACATCCATAAGAATGGAATAATAATAAGAAAGCCTGCTGGAATAAGAATAATCCACGCGGCGAGATTCGCTCGAATCCTTCTTCCAAGTATTTGACCAGATCTTATCAATGTCGGCCTTTCCATATTCATTATGTTATTCCTGTTCTGCCGATCCAAAACCAACAAATCGCCATTGAAGTATCGTAAGCACGGCAATAATTATAAAGATTACAACTGATATAGAAGCTCCATAACCCATCTTTAGGAAACTAAAGGCGTTGTTATACATATACCAACCAATAACTTCCGTAGTATTTATGGGTCCTCCTCTGGTAAGAACCATAACCTGATCAAAAACCAGGAAGGAATCGATAATCCCCAACATTGCCAACATTATGGTGGTGGGCCTTAATAATGGGAAGGTTATATGTTGGAATCTTTTATACCTATTTGCTCCATCTACCATAGCGCTTTCATAATACTCATCTGGAATCGATTGAAGTGCGGCTAAATATAGTATTAGGTTAAAGCCTATTCGCTTCCAAATACCTAGAAGAACTATCGCGAACAATGCCCACTGTTTATCTGCTAACCAATTAGGTCCTTGAATTTGAAATATGGCTAGGAACTTATTAGCGTAACCAACACTTGAATTAAAGAGTAAGCGCCAAACCATGGCAGCAGCTACAGTTGGAGTAACAATTGGAAGGAAAAATAAGCTTCGCCAGAAGGATTTTAGGAATAATTGCTTGATATTTACTACTACAGAAAGGATCAAACCAATAAAGATGCTAATAGTTGTAACACTTACTGTATAGATGGATGTAACCTTCATCGAATTCCAAAATCTGGGGTTTTGGAAGAGGTTAATATAATTCTGAAATCCTATAAATGTGCGCTCGGGTGAAAGATTTTCCCACTTAAAAAAGCTAAGATTGAATATTGAGAGAATTGGATAATAGCTAAAAGAAAATATGATTATTACAGCTGGCAACAAAAACAAAAAAGCCTGAAATGGATCACGCTGGACTATTCTTTGTAGTCGCATCAAAATATGGTTTTGATTGAGTGATTTATTCATTATCAACCCGTCAACTTCTTTTCATAAAAATAGCAAGCAGCGGGAGTGGTTCTCCCCCACTGCCTGCTAAGTCTACTTCTACCAAAATTAAAGTTAAGGAGCTAAAACAGCATTCACTGCTGCTTCTGCATTTGCCATAGCTTCTTCTGCGGTTAAATCTCCCAATAACGCGGCTTGAATCTCGCGTGAAAAAGCATCTGAAACTTCATTATACTTGGGTGTTGCGGGGCGAGTGTGAGCAAAAGGCATACCCTCAACAAACGGGAGCATCCGGGATTCTGTTTCTTCAACCCAGGTAAGATATTCAGCATTATCGCCAACGGAAGCGCGAACTGGTAGGAAGCCTGTTTTCGTATCCCATTCAATCTGGACATCTGTGCTGGTAATGTATTTAACAAATTCCCATGCAGCTTCTTTATGTTCGCCATCCTTGAAGATGAAAATGTGTTCACCGCCAACGTTACTTGCTGTCGTTCCACCATCAGGTGCAGGAACAGCGGCAATGCCCCAATCAAATGGTGCGCCTGATCTGTAACCAAATAACCAGGAACCATCGAGTTGCATACAGGCTTTTTGTTCGCCAAACAAACCCCATTCCCCAGCTTGCGACCCATTGCCCTGAAGCATATCAGAGACGTAAGCTAAAGCCTCTACACCCTCAGCGGTGTTAAACGCAGCAGCAGAATTATCTGCCGTGAGGAATTCTCCACCGTTAGCCCAAAGCCAAACTTGGAACTGCCAGGTAATTCCTTCACCAACGGGTTGGGTATAGAATTCGAATCCAACAACACCATTATCCAAGTCCTGGCAAGCAACTGCCATGTCTTTCATCTCTTCCCATGTTGTCGGGGGAACGTCCGGAGCAAGGCCTGCACCTTCAAACAAGTCTTTGTTCCAGATTAACTGCATGTTGTTTGTACTTACAGGAAATGCATATCTTTCGCCGTCAATAACATCATATCCAGACAGGAGTGGATAAAAATCATCCACGTCATAATCTGCAATGTAGTCTGTCAGAGGCTCAATGCCAGATGTTGCAACAAGCTGCGGTAAGAAAATGAGATCTGCGGCAGCAATATCTGGAGGAGTCCCCCCGGCGATGTTTGTTTGCAACAATGTCATCATTTCACCATAGGGCTGAAATACATTTTCTACTTCAATCCCTGGATGTTCTGCATTGAACTTAGCTACGAGTTCATTCATAACTTCCATGTTGACATTGTCCCAGTTATTCCAAAATGTTAGTTTAACTGGCTCTGCCATTTCTTCTGTTTCTTCTTCTGTGGCTTCTTCCGCTTCCTCTACAACAGCAGGAGCTTCCTCAACAACAGCGGAGGTTTCCTCAGCAGGCGGGGATGCGCAAGCGGTAAATAGAAAAGCTGTGATAAGGATCAAGATAAATGGTACTAAAGAAATCTTCTTCATTATTCAACTCCTGTTTTTGTTAAAAAGTATTCTCTGGAAGTGATAATTGAGAAATAATCTGAACGTTAGTAGTATAAATCACCTCCTGTAACAATCGTAGGCCAATATACTTAACTGCTTTACTAAACCGTTTTACTAAACCGTTTTAGTATTATAGGGGGTTTTTCGTAAGTAGTCAAGAAAGATAGGATTAAAATCACATGACTACAATATTTGACATATTGTCGGTGGCGGGTCCATTCCTGTTATTATTTTCGCATCTTCAGGGGGTGAAATCTGGCCTTAAAAGGGTACTGTGCATATTCGCGCAGAAATATACGCTAAGAGGTATGCAAAACCACCTCGGATCTGAATCATACGACGATTTAGAGTGTACTCTCCATAGAGAATCACATTTTCTCACCCAGCAGCAGGGTTGATATGCTTCACTAAAGCCAATTTTATTTTGACACCCCGAGGGTTGCATTCCTGTATGTTAATTCCATTAGCTACTGCGTTGAAAATCGATTTGCAAGGCGCACAAATACTAATTGATAGCCAAAGCCAAGTCGATTGTGGTTGTTTTGCCCGTACCCTTTAAAAACCTCATCCGTATTTTTTCCTCTATAAATACAGTAATATTAAGTC
>CAZHHT010000117.1:0-9946 GCA_964532455.1 uncultured Anaerolineales bacterium | reverse complement strand
GTTGGCATCAGAATAATATCTACCAGGGATAACTCAACCTACAACCTAGGAACCTGACAACATGGAACAATTAAAAATAAACATCAAAGAATTTATCAAAGAACGCGATTGGGAGCAGTACCACGCGCCCAAAAACCTGGCTATGGCTCTCAACGTGGAGGCGTCCGAGATCGTGGAGATTTTCCAGTGGAAAAAGCCTGAAGATCGACTTAGCGATGAGGAGCAAGAAGCGCTGCGGCAGGAAATCGGGGATGTGCTGGTCTACCTGCTGGAGCTGGCGGATAAATTCGGGATTGATATTGTAGAAGCCGCAAAGCATAAGTTAACACTCAATCAGAAAAAATATCCAGCGGATCTGGTGCGAGGGAAAGCGGAAAAGTATACTGAGTATGAGTAAAAAGCAGGTTGAAAGTTTAAAGTTTAAGGTTTAAGGTTATTATTTTTCTGTCGTTGCACTTCGATACGCCGCCGCTGCGCGTCAGCTACTCAGGATTGATATTGAATTGTCATTGCGAGACAGCCGAAGGATGTCGCGGCAATCTCCCGAATTATCAGGAGATCGCTTCGTAAATTCGCGGGCAATGCAACGCAAGTCTACGATCGCCCGGCGATTAAAATCGCGGGCTAGGTAAAGTAAGTCCCACTAAAGTGAGACTCATACTTTGTTTGTCATCCTGAGGTAACCGAAGGATCCATAATGGGATCAACTAACCAAGGCGATTGTATTTGGAGAGGGAAATCCTGGATTAATCTGTCATTTCCCTTCGATACGCGCTCCTCTGTCGCGCTACTCAGGACGGGGAGAAGGTGTGACTCTGGGACTTTGAGATCAATACTGTCAACCGCAGCTTCCTCGCGATGACAGATAAATGGCAGTCCCCTGATAAAAACGGAAATTTCGATTTGGATTCACCAGGGGATTAAAATCCCGGCTTGGGGCTCTGCCGAACGTCGGCCTTCGTCGACGCTTAAGGTTTATTCCATTAAAAATTGGACTGAGGATACAAATCGAGAACTATAATAATTAAAGCTACTCCAGAGAGGGACATCAAACCCGGGAGAGCTGGCTCTCTCCCTTGAGCGACAATACAGAGAGTTCTTTAATGTTAAACCTTCTAACCTTAAACCATTAATCATTTTCCTCCTCGTCCCCCTATCTATCAGTCTCCCAGTCTTCGATGTTCAGCATGGAAAAACCAGTCTTACCGGGTTATGATTGATACAAGGTGAAATCAGCCAGGTCAACGCGGCAGTTGATTTCATATTTAAAGGAGAACCGATGAACAAAAAATCAACACTCATATTGGTATCTATCCTGTCCTTGATTCTGGTGGTGCTGGGGTGGTGGTTAATCATTCAGGATCCCAATCCTCCCCTGCAAATCGAGCCGCCAGCCGCTCAAACGGAATTTATATTTCCCACCTCAGCCCCAGAGATTAATTGGGACGACCGCGAGGTCTTTAAAAGCGGACTGACAACAGACGCTCAATCCGTGTTAGCTGAACTTCCCCAGGCCAGCACCTACTACATCTCGCTGGAAATTGCCGAGGAAATCACCCAAGATATCAATGGTCATCAAATCGTGCGCTACTTTAACGCTGAGAGTGAACCCCTGGAAGAGATTTACTTCCGGCTTTTCCCTAACTTTGAAGGCGGAAGTATCACTATCTCCAACCTGACGGTGGATGGCGTCGAAGCCAAAACAACCCTGGAAGCTGCCGACTCTGCCCTGCGGATTGAGCTCACCGAAGCATTGGCTCCCGGCGAATCGGTTGTATTAGAATTGGACTTCATCCTCGTTATCCCCACCGAGATGGGCGGCAACTACGGTTTGTTCGGTTATTTTGAGGATGTTTTAGTTCTGGACGTGTTTTATCCCGTGATCCCGGCTTATGATGAGGCCGGCTGGTACAACCAGCATCCCCAGCAAAACGGGGACCTCACCTATCAAGATGCCAGTTTTTACCTGGTCCAGGTCAAAGCGCCTGCTGACATGACTCTGGTCTCCTCCGGCGTGGCAGTGGACCACCAGGAGAATGGGCCTCAACAAACAGTTGTCTTTGCTGCCGGCCCGGCACGGGATTTTTACCTGGCGGGAAGCCAGGAATTTGTTGAGCTCAAGGAACAGGTGGGCGATTTAACGGTAAAAATCCACACCAAAAAGGAATATGAATTACACCAGAGATACGCGCTGGATTATTCCCTGAAAGCGCTTGAAATATACAGCGAGCGAGTGGGCGATTATCCCTATACCGAGTTTGAGGTTATGAGCTCCCCCATGCGTGCCCTGGGCATTGAATACCCGGGGATGACCAGCATCGTGGTTGATGAATTTGTTCCCGGCGGAGAGATGTACGGGATACCAACCGAGAATATGCTTGAATCCACCCTGGCCCATGAGGTGGGACACGCCTGGTTCTACAATGCGGTCGGCAACGATCAGCAAAACGAACCCTGGGTGGATGAAGCCCTGGTGCAGTATCTGACCTATATTTATTACCTGGATAGATATGGCTCCGGTCAGGGATACATTGACTCCTGGCTTGGACGCTGGGAGAGAGTGGGGAACGCTGATATTCCGATCGGAATGCCAGCCGGGGAATATGAGGGGCAGGAATACGGCGCGATTGTCTACGGCCGGGGTCCGCTGTTTTTCCTCGAGCTGGAGGGTGAGCTGGGTTTGGACAATGTGATGGCCGCGGTCGAGAATTATTTTGATACCTACCTGTGGGAAAACGCCAGCGGCGAAGATTTGCGGGCGGTATTTGAGGAAGCGTGTGGGTGTGACCTGAGCGAGCAGTTTGAGGAATGGGTATATGAGAAGCAGTAAACTGTAAGTTGTAGGGGCGACCCGCTGGGTCGCCCTTTGTTTACTGTTATTTCGAGCGAACCCTTCGCCACTTCCTGTGGTAGCAGGACAGGCTCGCGGCAATCTCCTGTTAATATCAACCAGATGCACTGGTATTCAGGAACACTTGATTGACAGTTAATCTTCACTGTTCTATACTGGAAATTAGCTCAACAGCCACGCCCGGAAAAAGGAGAGTCGCTGTCGGACAAAATTCTACATATCCAGCTTTTGGGTAACTTTTACCTCGTCTACGGCGATGAACCTGTCCTGGGCGTGGATTCTCCACGACTGCAATCTTTTTTCTCCTACTTATTGATCAACCGTAAATCCCCCCTGTCACGCCAGCGCTTATCTTATCTATTCTGGCCGGATTCCTCCGAGTCCCAGGCTCGCACAAACCTCAGAAACTTACTCTATCGCCTGCGGGATGCGCTTCCTGACGCGGACCGGTTTCTGGATGTCGGTTCAAAGACGCTCTGGTGGCAGTCTGATGCTCCCTTCAAATTAGATCTGGATGATTTTGAGGAAGCCACGGCTCAAGCTGAAAAAGCCCAAAAATCAGGTGGGGCCGAGACCCTGCGGAAGGCACTGGAAGAGGCAGTGGATTCTTATGGGGGCGATCTCCTTCCCAGCTGTTATGATGATTGGATCTTCCCCATACGGGAGCGGTTAAGTCAGGCCTATCTGAGAGCTTTGGAACAACTCGTTGAAATCCAGGAGGGGAGCCAGGAATACGATGCTGCGATCAAAAATGCTCAACGGCTCTTGCGGCATGATCAACTGCATGAAATTTCCTACCGTCGATTGATGCGGCTTCATTCCCTGAATGGCGATAAGGCCCGTGCCTTGCGCACCTACCACACCTGCGTTGATACCCTGGAAAATGAATTGGGGTTTGATCCCAGTGTCTCAACCAGGGAATTATATGAGCAATTGCTTGATCGGAATATCGAAGTGGAAAAACCTTCCCGGGTTACTGAGAAGGGGGCTGAGTTGGTAGGCCGGGACCACGCCTGGGGGACATTACAAAAGGCCTGGCGGGATCTTGATCATCAGCCGCACTTTGTTTTGATTAAGGGTGAAGCAGGCATAGGAAAGACCCATTTGGCGGAGGTATTTCTACGCTGGATACGTCGGCAGGGGGTTTCCTGTGTCAGGACCCGTTCCTATCCATCCGAGGGAGAGCTGGCATACACTCCGGTAACAGCCTTGTTGAGAAGCGAACCGATCAGGTATAAATTCCTATCTCTTGAAGAAACCTGGCTCACTGAAATTGCTCGACTGCTGCCAGAATTGCGGGTTGATTGGCCTGACCTGCCTGACCCTGAGCAGTTAAGTGAAAGCTGGCAGCGCCAGAGGATGTTTGAAGCCTGCGCCCGTGCTGTCCTGCAAGGCGAACAGGTGTTGGTTGTCTTTATAGATGATCTGCAGTGGTGCGACCGCGAGACCCTGACCTGGCTGCGGTACATGATGGATTTTGATTCGAAAACCAAATTGATGTTTATTGGAACGTTAAGAACCGAGGAGATCACCACTGATAGTCCCTTTACCTCCCTCTTTTCAGACCTGCAGCGGAGCGGGAAAATCACTGAAATTGAACTCAATCGCCTGGATCAAGAAGCAACATACACACTCGCTTCAACTCTCTGGGGAGATCAACTGGATGACCAGTCTGCTAAACGCCTTTTCCAGGAAACGGAAGGAAATCCGCTCTTTGTGGTGGAAGTGGTTCGTTCCGGATTTTTGAAAGAAAGGATGAGTACCTCAGGCACTATTAGCCTGCCGCCGAAGGTGCAAGCTGTAATTGAAACGCGCCTGGGTGCACTTTCCCCCGGAACCCGGGAGCTAACTGCCATTGCCGCAGTTATGGGGCGGGAATTTGGTTTTGATCTATTAATCCGCACAGTGGATATGAGCGAAGAACAGGTAGTGCAGGGTTTAGACGAGCTCTGGCAGCGGCGTGTCATTCGGGATGAGGGAGTGGATGGTTACAACTTCAGTCATGATAAATTCCGAGAAGTCATCTACCAGAATTTGAGTCCTCCCCGGCGGACATATCTTCATCTGAAAATCGCTGATGCGCTGGAGGAATTATACCAGGAGCAAACGGAAAAAATTTCCCCTCAGCTTGCATATCATTTTGATCAGGCAGGGAAACCAGAAAAGGCAATAGAATATTTTATCATGGCAGGGGATCAAGCGCGGTTGGTGTACGCCAGACAGGATGCTATTGACTACTATCAACGGGCATCCATTTTACTGGGGGACAGGAAGGATGAACGGTCAATCAGGCTTTACCTGGGCTGGGGAAACGCTCTTCTGAAAGAAGCCAAGTATGAGGAAGCCGCTGAAGCCTATCAGGAGATGCGCTCTGCGGCAAGAGCAGCCCGGGACGGAGCAGCGGAAGCGGGTGCCTGGTTAGCGTTAAGTAAGGTCAGGGACCGCCAGGGGAATAATAACAGTGCCCTGGAATGTGCTCAACAGGCAGCAGTGGTAGCGGAGGAGAATAAGTGCATTAAAGAAAAAACAGCTGCGGTATTAATGCAGGGCCAGATCCATTACCGGCTGGGAGACATGGAGAAGGCAGACAACCTGGTAAGGGAAGCAAAAGTTCTGAGTGGGGAGCAGGAGGATCACCACACCATTGCCCGCTGTTTGAATTTGCTTGGTCTCATTGAGGATGATCTGGGTGATTATCAGCATGCCCTGAAGTATAAAGAGCAGGCCCTGTCCCTCTTTAAGGAAATTGACAGCCATCAGGCAAGAGGGTGGATTGGGAATATTTATAATAACCTGGCCAATACAGCCAGTCTGCGGGGGGAATTTGAACAGGCTGTGGAGCTCTATCAGAAAGCCTTAGAAATTTTTCAGGAAACAAAGAATCAAGATTGGATAATCATGTGCCTGGTAAACCTGGGTGCTGCCCGGGTGGGCCTTGGAGCTTATCAGCTGGCAGAGCGTGATTTTAAGCAGGTTCTGAAACTAACTGAATCCTCCGGCTGGCTGGGTTTATCCCTGACCTATCATTTCCTGGCCGAGTCTTACCTGGGCCAAGGACAGGTGGAAAATGCTCTTGCTGCAGCCTTAAAAGCCCTCGAATATGCATTAGAAACAGGCGCCCAACAATCTTTGGGAGCGGCCTGGCGCTCACTGGGAAAGGTGTCTTCTCAAAAACCAGGGGGAGTGGCTTTAGAAGGACAGGTCTATCAAGCAGAGGAATGTTTTAAAAACAGCGAAAAGATATTTGCGGATGTGGGAGCCGATGGAGAGCGAGCCCACACTTTAAGAGCCTGGGCAGAGCATGAACTAGAGTCGGGTGATGAGAGGGTGGGGAAGAAAATGTGGACCGAGGCAAAGGAAATCTTCCAACGTCTGGATATGCCAGCCGAGGTTGCCAGGATGGAAGGTAAATAAGAAATTAGAAGCACAATCCAGGGGAAAAATGCAGTAAAAGACCTGCCCCCGCAGGTCTTTTTTTCTTATGTTGTTTGAATTACTGAGAGCAATAATTATACTTTCCCGCAACAATTTTTTTGATTAACAACCACCGATGAGGGGATCTTCCAATTCATAAATTGTTAAGCAAAGGTATCCATGAGGATCACCATTAGTCCCGGGCGGTATGACCTGGTTAATTTCTTCATCGGTGAACTCCACCCAGTGATCTGCCCAGGAATCATTCTTCCAGACTAAATAGGCTAATCTGGGACGTCCCAATTCCTTTCCCGTTTCCGAATTAACTGCTTCCGCCCAAGCCTGGGCGGTATATTTGATTTGCTTTTTAAGAGGGGGATCGAACTCATAGATGAGCTCTCCGGTTTCGGCATCTTTCACCTGGAAGTAAGTTATCAACTTGTTAATTCTGAATGGGCTCTTAACTTTTCTGGCAGTATTTTGTTGGTTCTCATCCAGGGTGCCATGATTAACTTTATATATGCTCTCCCCGCCCGGAATGTATATCTGCACTGTGATACCGGTGAGCCCAGGCAAGTGTTCGATATAAACATCGTCATGATCATCATAATTGCAATTCATTTGTCCTCCAAGGGTTGGTGGACAGCAATATCTTCTGCTGCCCTGTAAATAGTATTGAAAAAAGTGGATAGCCTGCCAGGCAGAGCAGTGTTATTTCCCTCGGATTTCCCCCTGAAGTGGAACAGAATTGGGCAGCTATTGTGGTGCCTAATAAGAGTAGCATAGGCAGGTCAAGATAGCAAGTCTACAATAATTGAAACGCCGCTTAATAAAAATCTAATCCCAGGAAACGCTGCCTGAAACGCTTTGGAAACGCCCTCTTTTGTATACTGCTGGTGTAAGTTCAAGTAAACAGTAGAAATAAGGAGAAAGCCGATGTTATCCTGGAAAGATTTTCATGTTCAAGAACAAGTTCGAAACGACCGCCTGGCAGAAGCCAAGCAGGCAAGATTAGTGAAATCTGTTTCTTCTGAGCGGGGATCTTCACTGAAAAAGGTTTCCAGCCATCTACGTGGATTGGTCGGTTCCCGGTTGGTGAGCTGGGGAGATAACCTGCAAAATCGTCGAGCAGATATGTCCCTGGTCAGCCGGAGTCAGTCATCCCAATCCAATCTCTAATAAACAGGCAGGTTCCTCATAGCGAACCCGGAGCGCTTAACCAGGCTCCGGGTTTTCTTTTCAGGGGAATGCTCCAGTGCCCATTCAACACGCTGATACATTACATCAGCTACTCAAGGCAAGTGAGTCGTCCTTTTGTTTTAGGCGAAGGTGTCATTGCAAAAACTCCCAGAGCGGACACTTTGCGAGAGCGAAGTGGTAGTCTAAGGGCAAACGCGGCAATCTCCTCAATTCCACGATCACCCGATGAATGTCCAAGCAGTTTTGCCCATCGCTACTCGCCCGGTGATAAATTCACGGGCTATGTTAAGTAAGTCACACACCAGCCCGGCGATTAAAATCGCGGGCTAGGTTCTTCCTGGTTTGTCATCCTGAGCATCGCGAAGGATCTATGATGAAATCAACCAACCAAGGCGATTGTATTTGGAAAGGGAAATCCTGGATTAATCTGTCATTGCGAGCCCCTGCTTATGGGGTGTGGCAATCTCCCGAATAAAAAGGAGATTGCCGCGTCGCCTCGCTGTGCTCGCCTCCTCGCAATGACAGTACTCACCTGGTCTCACCGTCACAAAGTCTCCCAGTCTCTAACAAAACCGTAAACCCGCTTTCACCCAGTCTCCCCATCACAATCCCTTTCCCAATTCGCTAGAGCAGGAGCGTCAGCTCCTGTGGATATGAAACCCGGGAGAGCTGACTCTCTCCCTTGAGCGGTGAAAATCGCTAATTTTTAAACCTTCAAACGATCTCGCCGTCACCAAATCATCCCCTCCCATGCTATACTTAAAAATAAGGGAAAGTTTTCTCACCCAGTCTCAAAGTCACAATGTCTCCCCATCTCAATAATATGGCTGATACCAATCAATCACCTTTCAGCGAATTATCCGAATACTGGCTCTCGGTCACCCGGAAGGATCATTACGCCCGGGGCTTCGGCAAGTGGATGCTGTTTACCGGGGAACCCCACCGCCTCTATCAGATCTTGAGAGAGGAGCTGCTGGCCGGGGCGCTGAGAGAGGCCAGCTCACTGAAAACCAAGGCAAAGCCGCCGCAGGGCGCGACAGCTGGCGAAGTCTATGTCTTCGCCGGACCCTACACCGACCAGGAGAGTGTACTGCGGGTGGCAGAGGAGCTGCGGGAGATGAACGGGGTACACCAGTTCCGGCTGGTTCGGCCCCTTACCTTTAAAACTGATTTACACAACACCTGGTGTGAAACCCTCTCCCGCCCCGGGGACGGTTATTACGAGCTGCTCCATGAACAGAACTGGCTCTATAAGTACCAGGATGGAAAATTAGTAATTAACGCTGTGATCCAGGCCCTGCATCAGGTCCTGGAAGAGCCGCCCGAGAATGCGGACCCGGAGTTCGCCATCATTCGATCGATGCTGCCGGATGAGCTGTTTGCCGGAGATTAACAATGAGGAACTAAGTTAAAATAATTAACAAGCAGGGTTCTATGAAAAAGAAATCTAATTTTATATCTATTTTCGTGATGATTTTCATCATCAGTCTGGTGGTTTCGTTCTTCAACGGTGATTTTGAGATCGGCAGCTATTTCGAGGGTTTGGAGGTCAATAACCTTGAGATCCTGCTGGATTATCTCAATATCGGTCTGGCTTTTTTGGTTTTGGCCGGTTTATTGGTCTTTCTGATTTTCCGAACAGCCAGGCAGGAAAAGGATCAACATTTGAGCTCTGGCAGGGATGAAGACCAGGAAGAAAAATACTAGCGATATTTTCGAAATACCAGTTCTGGAATTGCACCTTAATCCTCAGGGTGGGAAAATTACAAAATGAATAATATTGGTGTAAAGATATTAGGAATACCATTCAACCGGCTCAGTATACTGATCTTGCTCCTGATTTCCTTTGCGCTCTGCGCATCCTGCAATCAGGGTCCGGAGGAATTTGGGGTTTTAGAAGGACAGGTCACCATCGGCCCCCTGGTTCCGGTTATCCGGGAAGGGGAGGAACCCCCTACACCGGCGCCGGAAGTTTATTCAGCTCGCGAAATTGTGGTCTACAAAAAAAACGGGAAAACTGAATTCACCCGCCTGGGGATTGACGCAAACGGACGGTATCAGGGGGAACCGCCGGTTGGTATTTATGTGGTCGATATCAATCACCTGGGGATTGACTCCGCCGCGGATCTACCTCTGGAAATCACCATCAGCCCTAACAGTAAAACCACCCTTTATATTGAGATCGATACAGGCATCAGATAAGGCTCATCCCCACTCCAGTGTCCACCGGAGACGGCTTCCACGAGCTGCTGCAGAGGAACTGGCTCTATAAGTACCAGGATGGAAAATTAGTAATTACCGCTGTGATCCGGGCCCTGCATCAGGCCCTGGAAGAGCCGCCCCAGAATGCCGATCCGGAGTTCTTGATCATTCGATCTATGCTGCCGAGTGAAGTGTTCAGCAGACCGACGGGTTGAAAGTTTAACGTTGGCTCCGCTGAAAAAACCTATCTGAGCGAGATGGTGGCAGGTTGAAGCCGAA
>CAZHHT010000116.1:0-10116 GCA_964532455.1 uncultured Anaerolineales bacterium | reverse complement strand
AATCAGATTTTGAACTGGTCTATGGGGTAAAGGTTGATGGACTAAAAAACATATTAAGTCTGATTCCGCCGGAACAATTAGGTTTCCTGATCTTGTTTTCATCTGTAGCAGGATTTTATGGAAATATCGGACAATCCGACTATAGTTTAAGCAATGAAATTCTCAATAAATTCGCTCATCACCTAAAGCAATCCCATCCCTCCTGTCAGGTATTGGCTGTTGATTGGGGACCATGGGATGGCGGGATGGTTACACCGCAGCTAAAACGGATCCTCACCAAAAAGAACGTTCAAGTAATCTCTCTTAAGGAAGGTACAGAAACACTCATTGAATTACTTCATAAACCCAACAGCAGTCCTCAATGGGTGGTAGGAAATCCAATGCCTTTTCCTTCTCCCAAAGTAGAAAACGACCTTCAGTCCTACCGAATATTCCGGCATCTTTCCCTGGGGGCAAATCCGTTTTTAGCTGATCACGTCATTGGGGGAAAGGCTGTACTACCAACCGTTTGTGCAGTGGGATGGTTTATTAACAACTGTGAAAAGTTATATCCAGGATTTAGATTCTTTTCAGTCCGCGATTACCAGGTATTTAAAGGCATCGTGTTTGATCAAGTTTTAGCTGATAAGTATCTCTTGGAGTTAAAAGAAACTCAGAAATCATCCGGTTCGGTCATCTTTAAAGGAAAAATCAGCAGTGAATCTCCCGCTGGCAAGCTGAGAAATCATTACCAGGCTTTGGTTGAGTTAAGAAAAACAATTCCTGATCAACCTCAAATACAAGAGTTTGAGTTGCTCTCTGAGTCGCCCCAGAATGGGATCCAATATTATGAGGATAAAATCCTTTTCCACGGACCAAGATTCCGGGGAGTCCAGGAGGTACTAAATCTGTCACCCACAGGATTGACTACCCGCTGTAAACTATCATCCTTCACAATCCGGGAACAAGGTCAATTTCCGGTAGGTTCCTTTAATCCCTTCCTGGCGGATATCCACCTGCAAAGTCTTCTAATATGGGCTTCATCCCAACTCGGCTCCATCGGGTTGCCATTAAAAATATCAGGAGGCACACAATATAAATCTATCGGCTTTGATACGACTACTTACGCCACGATGCAGGTTCAGTCTAGTTCAAATCATAGGCTGATAGCTAATGTCATCAGCCATGATGAAATTGGGAATATATATAGTCATGTCGAGGGTGCAGAAATCACTCTCAATAATAAATTATTTGACCTGTTTAAAGACAATAAACTAGAGAAGGAACCAGCATGGCATTAATTATCACGGGACTTGAAATTGCCTATGGGTCCTGTTCCTCTCTTCACTTGCTGGAAAGATCCTTCTATAACGGAAATCCCTGTAATGAGAAGGGGACTCATGACCCGAATACCGTAGCAGTTAATGCATTTCATGATGCAGCCCTGGATGAAATTTCTCAAGTAGGCTTGTTGAGCACCAATCCTTCCCTGCTAATAAATTCACCTCAAAATGTATTTAGGGATTCAACTCAGATAGGGACAATTCCGTCTGAGCCAGGAGCAATTTTTCAAGCAGTACAACTAGCAGATAGTTGGATCCGGGAAAATACAGATCGAGTTGTGTCCTTAACCATAACTTCTGATATCGGCACTGGAAGCATATTGCTTGCCCATCCCAGCCGAAATATCCCGGCGTACGCTCTAATTGAATTTCAATCAGATCAGGCAGTCAATGAACAGTTATTAACTGCTCCAGTCGGTTATCTAGAACTCAGTCAGGGCATAAGTAATATTAATCAGGAGGAATTTGATATCCTGGGGGATATGTTTGAACCTGGAGAACGTTTCCCGGAGACTGCGCTAGGAAGCATATACCCCCGCGTGTCTGATGAAAGCGGTCTAGCGGGTCTCATCCATACCTCACTTCTATTAAGTCGTAAAATCATACCTCAAAGTTCGCAGGGGCTCAATAAAGATATATCTTCTTCGGTCGAAAAACATCCCTTTTACATTCCGGAACAAACCAGACCCTGGTTAGACCAGGGAGATGGCTTCCAACGTTCGGCGATGTTAATTCAAATGGGAAATATATCTACCAAAAGAAATTTTCTCATCCTGCGGGAACCCGGGATTCCAAAGCCCCTACCCAAAGTTCAACCTTACCTCTCTGGAAACGAACCGATTTTAATCCCATTATGGGGAAATAATGCCACAGAGCTTCAGGGGCAAATTCAGTTATTAGAGGTTGAGTTAAAGACCTCCACTCCGGTGAAACAGCTAGCGAAAGGCATCTATGCGGAATTTTCTTCAGTGCAACAACCAGACTTTGTTTGCACCTTCATGGGTGCTAACCATAAGGATTTTCTGAAAGAAATCGCCCATGCAAAAAAAGGAATTCCTCAAGCTTTTGAAACTGGCAAGACCTGGAGCAGTCCCAAAGGCAGTTACTTTACTCCCCAACCCCTGGGCATGGAAGGTATGGCATTTGTTTATCCAGGAGCATTCAATTCTTACCCCGGTATGGGGAGAGAGCTATTTGAATATTTTCCTCATTTGCACCATCTAGTTAAGAAGACCATCCAGAACATCAGTTATTCTCTTGCTGAAGAACTTCTATTCCCGCGACATCTCCACCCAGATCGTGAAAGGCAAACGAAAGGGCAAGTGCCTGATCTCTATAATCATCCAAGTGAATTAATTGAATCTGGCATAAGCATCTCCGTATTGCACACCTTGATTTTAAGAAACATATTTGATATCTCCCCAAACGCAGCCTTTGGATACAGCCTGGGAGAAATCAGCATGCTATTTGGAAACAACATCTGGCAAAATGCAGGAAATAGCAGCGAAAAATTAAAAAATTCCTCATTGTTTAGGACCCAGCTTTTTGGAACAATGAATACAGTTCGCGGTTTTTGGAAAGATGAGAATCTGGAGGATAATTTCTGGGGTTCTTTTATTTTGAAAGCTCCAGTCCATGAGGTGAAAATCGCCCTGGAAAAAGAATCTCAAGCATTCCTGACAATAATAAATACCCCCAGTGAAGTTGTTATTGCTGGGAAAGTTGATGCCTGCAGGAGAGTAATTTCCAAGCTAGCGTGTCATGCTCTACGCATGCCTTTTAACTCTGCAATCCACAACCCGGCGATTCAGTCAAGTTATCCAGACTTTAGAACCCTTTACACTCATGATGTGCAGTCGCGATCAGATATGCAATTTTACTCAGCAGCGGATTATAAACCACTATCACTTGATACTGTTACGCTATCCCAGGCTATGGCTAAAATGACCTGCAATCCGGTTAATTTTCCGAAATTGGTAAATCGTCTTTATCAAGACGGGGTTCGGGTCTTCATAGAAGTTGGGCCGCAGAAAACCTGTTCTCGCTGGATTGAAAAAATTCTGGATTCACAACCCCATGCAGTAATACCTATTAACAAAAAACATCAATCTGATTATGATGGTGTGCTTAAAGTCCTCAGCCTGCTGGTCAGTCACCAGGTACCGCTTGATCTTACGACCCTTTATCCTGGCGAGAAAAAAATATCAGCAGAACAAATTCGAGGAAACGGCAAGGGGCCAGCCATAATTGAATCCGGTAAAGAAACAAAATGGAAGGCTGCTCATCCTCAAAAATCAAGGCACCGGGTTGAAACCCGCATGGATAAACAACCTATTCCGGCAGCTCTCCATGCCAATTATCTGGAGAACCTCACCCGTCTATCAACCGATGTTGCAGAGAGCCATCAACAATTTCTTTCCACTCAGCAGACCCTAACTCGCAATCTCACTAGAGTGGTACAGCTCCAAACAGGTGTGCCATCACTTGACACCCCCTCTTTTTATAAACCTGACCCTCTCTTTACCAAAGAACAAATTGTAGAATTTACCAGGGGTGATCATCAGAAATGTTTTGGGAGTACTTTTTCAAGTTATAAAGACCGGAGGATTCCACGCCTGCCGAATGGCGATCTCCGCTTTATAGACCGGGTAATCAATATCCAAGGTGATGTAGAAAAGGTGAAGGTCAACTCGAGCCTAGTGAGTGAATTTAATCTACCTACCCAGGATTGGTATCTGAAGAATCAAGATACTGCCCTACCATATGTCAGCTTAATGGAGTTAGCCCTCCAGCCGTGCGGATTTTTATCTGCCTTTATGGGAAGCATTAAAGACATGTCAGCCCTTGATTTATATTTCCGAAATCTGGATGGCGAAGGTACGCTGATGGCATGGCCGGCTATATCAGGACAAATAATCACAAACAGAGTCGAATTACTTTCAGCCAGCACAATAAAAAATGTGATTATCCAAGTATATTCATTTGAGCTCGCCCTTAGAGGAAAACCTTTTTATAAGGGTAAATCTACATTTGGATATTTCACGCAGCCCATGTTAGCAAATCAGTCCGGATTAGACGGAAATCAGAAAACTACCCCGTGGAAATTAAATAATTCCGGCTCCGGGAAGTGGATAGAAATCAATTCCCTGCCAACAGACTCATTAAATCCGGGATTGCCGCAATTACCAATAATTGATCGATTATGGATTTCAACAGAAGGTGGTGTATATCAAAAGGGTTATCTCTTTACAAAACAACAAATTCCCTCAAACTCATGGTTTTACCAGTCTCATTTTTACCAGGACCCGGTCATGCCTGGATCCCTTGGTGTTGAAACGATGGCGCAAGCATTAATCCAATCCGCACCAATCTGGGGAATTCCAGAAATGGTACGCTGGAGAATTAAACCAGGTCAGAAAACCATCTGGAAATACCGGGGGCAAATTACCCGCAATGTCAATGAGATAACAATCGACCTTCACATTAAGGAGATTATTCCCGGGAATCACGGATGGCAAATAATCGCTGATGGCAATCTCTGGAAGGGGGGTGTGCGAATTTATCAGATAACTGATCTTGCTTTAGAAACCTATTGATCGGTCAAGGAGTTCTTATAAAAGTATGCAAACTATATTATCTACGCGGAGCAAGATACCCATCGGCACCTGGGTTGGACCCGAATCAGAAATCACCACAAATCCAGAAGGGATCAAGTCGATACTAAAAGATCTTGGATCGAAATGTTTTCTACTGGACTATAAAAACCAAATCGGTGTTATCCGCTCTGGAGGTTTATATCCCTTAGATGCAAAAAAAACAGGTATCCCGGCAATTGGTTTCCTAAGATCTCAATCATCAGCCCATTTTGGGAATCCCGGATTTATCAAGCAGCATGGTCTGAAATATGCCTATATGGCTGGATCCATGGCCAATGCCATCTCCAACGAATCTCTTATCATTGCCCTTGGTAAAGCTGGTTATCTAGCTTCCTTCGGCGCCGGAGGTGTTCCGCCGGCCAGGTTACTAGAAGCAATTAATACTCTCCGGAATCAACTACCGGATGGACCCTACGCCTTTAATCTCATCCATAGTCCACAAGAACCCATTTTAGAGCAAAAGGCGGTCGATTATTATCTTCAACACCAGGTTCGTACAATCGAAGCTTCTGCATTTCTTCGAATGACCCCAACACTAGTTGAATATCGCGCTGCAGGATTATCTCAAGACGAGAGTGGAAATCCAATAATCAAGAATAAAATAATCGCTAAGATTTCCAGAAGGGAAGTCGCAATCCATTTTCTCAATCCTGCTCCTGCAAAAATATTAAGCTCCTTAGTCGCCCAAGGAAAAATCACGTCCCAGCAAGCGAAGCTGGCTGAAATGATACCGATGGCTGATGACATCACTGTAGAAGCGGATTCGGGTGGACATACAGACAACCGTCCTTTAACAAGCATGCTGCCTTCCATTATCGCCCTCAGAGACGAGACACAGGATAAAAACAACTATCCTACTCCAGTCCGTATTGGAGCTGCTGGCGGCATTGGAACACCCACTTCTGTCCTGGGTGCTTTCTCAATGGGAGCAGATTATATTGTTACGGGATCGATAAACCAGGGCTGCGTTGAAGCAGGAACATCAAACCATGTAAAAAACCTGCTCGCGCAGTCATCGGCAACCGATGTGATGATGTCCCCATCCGCAGATATGTTTGAAATGGGAGTTAAAGTTCAAGTATTAAAACGAGGAACAATGTTTCCCATGCGGGCCCAAAAGCTTTTTGACATTTATTCTACTCACAATGGGATTGAAGATATTGATCCCAAAACAAGGCAGGAATTAGAAGAAAAAATATTCCAAAAGAACCTTGAAGAAGTCTGGGATGAATGTATCAGGTTCTTTTCTGAGCGAGATCCCAGTCAACTCGAGCGGGCGGATGGGAATCCTAAACGTAAAATGAGTTTAATCTTCCGTTGGTACCTTGGATTAGCAACCCACTGGGGTATTCAGGGGAATACAAGCAGGACTCTCGATTACCAAATATGGTGTGGCCCTTCGATGGGTTCATTTAATGACTGGACTAGGGGAACCTCCCTTCAAGAGCCAAAACAACGTCATGCAGTGAAAATTGCAGAGCAGCTGCTAAATGGTGCAGCTTATTTATACCGGATTATAGATTTAAACCATCAGGGTTTTTCGGTACCATACTCCTGGAACAAAATCCTTGATTAATATGAAACCACAAATACAACCCATTTCTAATGGTGTCATTCACATCTGGCACACTTCTCGCGGCCCCTGGAAAAACAAGGTCGAGGAACTTAGGGCGGAATTGTCTGACGAAGAATCTATGCGTATGAAGCAGTTAGTATTCCAAAACAGGGCGGAAGACTATATCATCAGTAGAGGGATCTTGAGGAATATCCTTGCCCAATATCTAGGACAGGCACCTGAGAGATTGCATTTAAAAAGCTCTCCAAATGGAAAACCATACCTGCCTGAATCAAAATTGCAATTTAATCTATCACATTCTGACGGATTATTCTTATTTGGTCTGGCTTTAGGCACTCCTATTGGTGTTGATCTCCAGCGTGTATATCCAATCGCAAATATTAGCACAATCATCAAAAACTATTTCAGCCCCGAAGAACAAATTTTGATAAATTCTGTAAAGAAAAGTCGACTTCAGGATCTTTTTTTTACTATTTGGACTGCTAAAGAAGCTTACCTTAAGGGAACCGGTGAAGGATTTCAACGGCCTCCAAATAACTTTACAATTTGCCGCAAATCTAATGGTCTTCTCAAATTTGAGCTGAGTGATAATTTGAATTCACCTCTGAATAATTTGTGGAATATCCGCGAAATTCACTTGGCTTCTAATTACAAAGCCGCGCTTGCAGTGAAAGGGGAAATCATACAAATCCAGAGCGAGCCCTTTCTCCCACTGGGCTAATCTTCTCAGTTGTTGCGGATAATTTTTGTTTTGGCAATGGTTCCGGTTTCCTGAGCAACTCCCAACCCAAGTAGGAGTATTCATTTCATAAACAACTTAATTGAGGCTGTCTAGGATTCAATTGTTTATGAATATAACATTGAAAGGGTACAGCCTCTCAGACAATATTAAGCCACATAACAAGATTAGTTCCCTAGAATAATATTAACACTGGATATCTTCAAATCAACCGTCTTGACAGTCAGATACGGATATGTGATAATCGCATTACTCCTTGGCCTGCCCCCCTCAGGTCAAGGGGTATTTTTATTGGGATAATCAGCTACAATAAAGGCACAAAGTATATCGTCATTTTCTCCTCTGGAGGCACTTATGTGCGGTAGATTTACCTTGACAGTCTCCCCCGAAGAGCTGCAAGCTGCTTTCCCAAATTTCCACATTCCCGTTGATATCCCACCCAGTTATAATATCGCGCCGTCTCAGCCTATTCCTGTGATAGTTAATGATGGAAAAAATGACCTTGATTTCTACCGCTGGGGGCTAATCCCATCCTGGACAAAAGCAGATAATTTTGGCAAATTTAACCTGATAAATGCCCGCTCAGAAACGGTCGCTGAAAAAGCCTCCTTTAAATCCAGTTTCCGGCGACGACGCTGTCTGATCCTGGCTGATGGTTTTTTTGAATGGAGCAAATCCTCATCCGGAAAAGGTAAAACCCCCTATTACATCACCCTCAAGGATCAAACTCCATTTGCTTTTGCCGGTCTCTGGGATCTCTGGTATTCTACGGAAGGAGATCCCCTAAAATCTGCCTGCATTCTTACTACAACCCCCAATGATCTGCTAAAACCTATCCACAACCGGATGCCGGTGATCCTGCCTCCCGAAAGTTATGCTGATTGGCTGAAACCGGAAGAAGGCCGGCCGGAAGACTTTCAATCCTTTTTAATACCTTATCCGGCAGCTGTCATGCAGGCTTATCCAGTATCAACATTTGTTAACTCACCAAAAAACAATTCTCCCCAATGTATTCAGGCCAGCACTCTGCTATGATCCAGCCCCCAGAAGTATTCTTGACGCGCTCATTAACTGATCTTTCCGGGGGGATTAAGGTTGCCAAAATCCTCTCCGCTTCAATAGCTGCTGTTGAGCCCGGAAAAGTGGTAAAAAAATCCCTGGTCAGGAAGGATGACATCTTCCTGATAGGTGGTAAAACCCTGGATCTCAACGCGTTTGACCGGATTATCCTTATCGGGATCGGTAAAGCTGCTTTCCCAATGTCGATGGCAGCTGCGGATCTCCTGGGTGTCGAGTTGACCCGGGGAGTAATTCTGACAAAACCCGGAACCGATCAACTGCCTGAAAAATATACCGGGGTTATTAAACATCTCCATGGCGGTCATCCGGTACCCAACCAGAACAGCATCACAGCGTCAGGGATAATCCAGACCCAGTTGGCTGAATTGAATTCCCGGGACCTGGTAGTTTTCCTGTTATCAGGAGGCGGGTCAGCTCTTTTATCAGCCCCGTGCCCGGGAATAACCCTGCGGGACCTGATTTTAACCAATCAAGTTTTTTTGGGTTGCGGTGCGACTATTAATGAAATCAACACCATCAGGAAACACATCTCCTTGGTAAAAGGCGGTTTGCTGGCAAATATTGCAGCGCCTGCTAAAATATTCACTCTGATCCTTTCAGATGTCATAGGTGATCCCATTGATATGATCGCCTCTGGTCCAACAGCGCCTGATCCTTCCACCTTTCAGGACTCATTGAATATCATCCAAAAGTATAATCTTGAAAAACTGCTTCCGCTGGCAGTAGTGGAGAGAATTAATAAAGGTTGCTCAGGAGAATATCCGGAAACGCCCAAACCCAAAGATCCTCTTTTTCAAAACGTTTATAACTATATTATCGGCCGTAATTTGGACTCAATTCAGTCCGGCATCCTGGCGGCAGAACAGGAGGGATTCAGTGCCGGCATCCTGCCCGATCCCCTGAATGGGGAAGCCAGTCTGGTGGGAGCAGAATTGGCAGAGATTCTCTGTCAGATGGCAAGTAAGGGCAAACCATTACCGCGGCCTGCCTGTCTTATTGGAGGCGGAGAGACAACGGTCACACTCCACTCCAGGGAAGAGATTGGCAGCGGAGGCAGAAACCTCGAAACCGCACTAAGCGCAGTAAAGGTGCTGGATGGTCTGCCGAATGCCGCTCTTATTACTCTGGCAACTGATGGGGAAGATGGTGTAACTAACGCTGCCGGAGCAGTTGTCACTGGAGAGAGTTTTTTAAGAGGTAAAACACTTCAGATGCAGCCAGAAAACTATCTTCTGCATCACGATTCCTACTCGTATTTCCAAAAACTAGATGATTTGCTGCTTCCCGGTATAACCCGGACAAACGTAAATGACCTTTGTTTTTTATTCACATTCTGAGAGAGGCCAATGAATTTAAACAAACCCCTGGTGCTGATGACTCATGAGCTTCCTAAAGATTGGGTGGGCGAATTGCTTGAGGATTATCAGGTAATCACAGGTTTTAATGAAGAGCGGGGGTTGGACAGCAGATTAATAAAACACCTCAATAAAGCTGAAGGTATTCTTTGTTTATTGGACGATCCGATCCCGGTTGAACTCCTGGAAAGGGCGCCTAATCTGAAAGTTGTCAGCAGCATGGCAGTCGGAGTCGATAATATTGATCTGGATGCCTGCACCCGATTGGGCATAGCCGTGGGCCACACACCCGGAGTACTTACAGAGGGAACTGCTGACTTAACTGTGGCGCTCCTGCTGGCGGTCTGCCGCCGGCTTCCCGCCGCCAGTGAGGATGCCCGCCAAGGAC
>CAZHHT010000115.1:0-10141 GCA_964532455.1 uncultured Anaerolineales bacterium | reverse complement strand
TTGAAACTATCTTGTATTATCTAGTTAATAAGGTCATCCCAGACGAGAATAAATATGGAAACTAAAGAACTTTTCAATAAACCTTTAGCCGATTTGCGTCAAATCGCTGAAGAATTAAATATTGAGCGATCCGACAGGCTGAAGAAAGAAGCCCTGGTGCTAGAAATTCAACGGGCTGATGCAGAGTTAAAGGGACGTGAGGTCCGGGGGGGAATCCTGGAGATTATGAGTGAAGGGATCGGATTTTTGCGGTCCGCAAATTATCAATCCGGACCAGATGATATCTATGTGTCCCAATCCCAGATCAGGCGTTTTGATTTAAGGAGCGGAGACCTGATTATTGGTCATGTTCGCCCTCCGCGTAATTCTGAAAGGCATTACGGCTTACTGAAAGCAGAAAGTGTTAATGGATTAGAGCCTGCCCAGGCAAAACGCAGACCGGAATTCCATTCGTTAATTCCAATTTTCCCTAATGAGCGATTTGACCTTGAGACATCCCCTCATATTACATCTACCCGGTTGATCAACCTCATTACACCTGTTGGCAAGGGTCAGCGTGGATTAATCGTATCTCCGCCGAAAGCTGGAAAAACCACCATTCTGAAGGAAATAACCAACGCGATTTCAGCCAAATACCCCGAAGTTCATTTGATTGTGGCCTTGATTGGTGAACGGCCGGAAGAAGTGACAGATATGGATCGGTCTGTGGATGCGGAAGTGATTTCATCAACATTTGATGAGCCTGTCTCCTCCCACGTTCGGGTGGCGGAGATGGTTTTGGAACGCTCAAAACGCATGGTGGAATCTGGAATGGATGTAGTAGTGATGCTTGATTCCATTACCCGTATAGCCCGGGCTTACAACCTTGTGGTTCAGCCGTCCGGACGGACCCTTTCCGGCGGTATTGATCCCTCAGCCCTCTATCCGCCAAAAAGATTTTTTGGCGCTGCCAGGAATATTGAAGATGGGGGATCATTAACAATTCTCGCTACTTGTCTGGTTGATACTGGCTCCCGCATGGATGATGTGGTTTATGAGGAATTCAAGGGTACTGGCAATATGGAGCTGCATCTATCCAGGACTTTGCAGGAACGGCGGGTATTCCCGGCAATTGAGATTTCACGCTCTTCAACCAGAAGGGAAGAACTTTTGCTTGGTCCTGATCTCACTCCCCGAGTTTGGCTGATGAGAAGGATGTATGATCAAATGGTTACCGATCCGCCACATGGCGCAGGAATGGATCAATCGTCAGCTACGGAAACGATTTTAAAAAGAATCAGTGAAACTAGCAGCAACGAAGAATTCCTATCTACTCTGAACTAATAACATATCCAGCTGAGAAAAAATCTGTGAAAAATAAAAGAGAACTGCTTCTTTCCTGGTCTCTCTGGATAATTGCCATCAGCCTTTTGGTTGGGGCAGCTTATCTTGCCAGGTATAACTTCAGCCCGGCACAACTTATCTCTGAAAACCAACCCAAAATTTCCCTCACGCCCACCGATGATAGCCAGGACCCGGTGTTAATCAGGATTCCTGATTTTGTGCTGTTTAACCAGAGAACCTCGATTCGTCGAGCATCATTGATAAATACGGAGATTCCGGTTAGAAAAAATATCAAACCGCTCAAGTACCAGGTTGAGTTTAATGATTCCGTATTTGGGATTGCAGCGCGATATAGTCTGGAACCAGAAACAATTCTCTGGTCCAATTATGATGTGCTCCAGGATAACCCCCATTCTTTGGCACCAGGTATGGAGCTGGTGATACCACCAATGGATGGAATTATTTATGAGTGGCAGGAAGGGGATGATGTTGAGACAGTGGCAACGAAATTTAAAACTGATCCAGAACTCATTATAAATTGGATCGGGAATGATCTGGATTTAGTGAATCCGGAGTTTAAACCGGGCAGTTTGGTGATGATACCCGGGGGACAACGGAAATTCCAGCAGTGGATCATCCCTACTATTGCCAGAGGGACAGCCGGAGTATCCGCTGGCGTGTATGGGGAAGGGGCCTGCAGCGGACCTTTTGAGGGGCTGTATGGAACTGGCGGTTTCATCTGGCCCACTCTCGGTCATACCCTGTCGGGGAATGATTACTGGTCCGGACATCTGGCAATTGATATTGGAGTAGTGGCGGGAGAACCGGTTTCAGCGTCCGATTCCGGAGTAGTCGTGTTTTCGGGTTGGGCAACCGGTGGATATGGGAATGTGATAATTATCGATCATGGGAATGGATACCAAACCCTTTATGCTCACCTCAGCGGAGTAACCTCATCCTGCGGACGGAGTGTAGTTCAAGGTCAAACAGTCGGTTTGGGCGGCAGCACCGGTAATTCTACTGGACCGCACTTACACTTTGAGGTGCGGTATCAGGGCGGATTCGTCAATCCCTGGTTTGTGCTGCCGCCTCCCTAGCCGCAATCATTCTGATATTAAAGGAGAAAATATGAGTAAAGAATTTGAGGATCAGGATTTAGAAACGGAAGTCATTGCAGAAACAGAAAGCTTTCTTGCTTGGCGGGCAGACGAACCGGATGGAGAGAGTACATTCCATCTTGAACTGAATAATCTGACGGTCCATTTTTTTGCTGAAGAATGGGAGGAATTCCTGCAGCTGACAAAACTGCTCCTGGAAGGGAAGGAGTAGATTACTATAAGGGAAGGGTGCGGGGGCTTCAAAAGCTTCCGTGCCTTTTTACGTATTTAACGGCTCCTGAACCCATACCTTCGTCAAGCTCAGGAGAAGCCCCGGGGGAGAATGAATCTGAGCTTATTTTTTAAAAATCGGATCATTTAAAAGGATCCGGTCCCTTAAGATTATTCACTCATCCAATTAAATGATTTGCTGACAGCCTTTTTCCACAGATTGTATTGGGTCAATCGATCCTGGTCGGACATATCCGGAATCCAGGTATGATCTTCCTCCCAGTGTGACCGTAAACCATCCAAATCCTTCCAGAATCCTACAGTGAGACCTGCGGCGTAGGCAGCGCCCAAGGCGGTGGTTTCTGTGATCGTAGGGCGGATTACCGGTACGTTCAGTAGGTCAGCCTGGAATTGCATTAGCAATTCATTCCTGACCATGCCGCCGTCTACTTTCAAGGATTTGAGATTAATCCCGGTGTCCTTCTCCATCGCTTCTAATATTTCCTTGGTTTGAAAAGCAGTTGCCTCAAGAGCTGCCCGGGCAATATGAGCTTTGTTGATGTACCTGGTTAACCCGGCAATCACTCCCCGGGCATCAGACTGCCAATATGGAGCGAATAAACCTGAAAATGCCGGTACAAAATAAATTCCCCCATTATCGTCAACCTGCCGCGCCAATTCTTCAACTTCGGATGAGTTCTTAATTATTCCTAAATTATCCCGAAGCCATTGAATCAGGGCGCCGGCAATCGCGATAGAGCCCTCCAATGCATATACTGGATCCTGGTTGCTAATTTTATAGGCAAGTGTGGTCAACAATCCGTGTTTGCTGATCGTAGGATTGCTGCCGCTGTTCAGCAGCAAGAAACAACCAGTCCCATAGGTGTTTTTTGCATCGCCCGGATCAAAACAGGTCTGCCCGAACAGCGCAGCTTGCTGGTCTCCCAGGATACCGGATATGGGTAATCCCTCAAATGGGCTGACAGCTTCTCCAAACAATTCACTGGACGAACAGATTCTAGGCAGTATTTGAGGGGGAATCCCCATGGTTTTTAAAATATCCGCAGACCATTCAAGTGTTTTCAGGTCCATCAGCATTGTCCTTGATGCATTGGTTACATCCGTGACATGCCGCCCGCCATTCACACTCCCGGTTAGATTCCAGATAATCCAGGTGTCAATATTTCCAAACAGTAAATCTCCTTGATCTGCGAGAGTTTTCGCTCCCGGAATATTCTGAAGAATCCACAAAATTTTTGGACCTGAAAAATAGGTCGATAGCGGCAATCCTGTTGTCGCGCGAAAACGATCTTTCCCTCCCTCGAGCCCAAAATCTCGGCAGATGGCATCAGTCCTGGTATCCTGCCAGACAATGGCGTTACATACTGGTTCACCGGTTGATTTTGACCAGACAACAGTTGTCTCCCGTTGATTTGTGATTCCGAGTGCAGCCAGATCAGTAACTTTTAGATTTGCTTCAGAAAGCGCGCCTTTAATTACCTTAACTGTATTCTGCCAGATTTCAATTGGATCATGTTCAACCCAACCCGGTTGGGGATAGATCTGTCGGTGTTCTTTTTGGTTGCTCGCGACAATCTCACCAGATTGATTAAAAAGGATGCACCGGGTGCTTGTTGTTCCTTGATCCAGCGCAGCAATTAATGTAGCCATAAATTTTCCTTGATGATTCTAGGATTTCCCTCTTCTCCTGATGGTGATGCTTCACACTCGAGTTAATTATATCCAAAATGAACCTTGATTGTCAGTCCTGATTTGATTGAGATCAGCTTACCTTGTAATTTGCCCCGTGAAAGCCAGATACTAACTGGGGCTTTTGCTCATAATTCAACCAGGTTTTTGAATATAGCGGAGGGGAAAATCTCCTCGACTTGTATGTGTGATTTAACCATGTTAAACTTACATCACCACAGGAGATCACAGCGGCTGATTTTTACCCGTGTATTTTGACCCTTGCGTTTTTATCAGGAAGGGTACCTGCTGGAAGAGATATAATGAATCCGGTGGAGGAACTTACGGGTTCCCTTTGTTAAAGATATAATAATCATTTAAGAATTGGTTTTATCCTTTCAGACCTGGTATCTGGATATGATATGCCTTCTACCCTTTATCTAATCGATGGACATGCTCTGGCATATAGAACCTACTTTGCGCTGACCAGTGGAGGTACTGCTTCGTCCCGCTGGTTAACCAACGATGGGGAACCAACTGCCGGGGTTTATGGATTCACCAGCGTTCTGCTGCGTCTGCTGGAGCAGGAACGGCCTGATTATCTGGCGGTTGTTTTTGATACCGGGAAGACTTTTAGGGATGACCTGTTCCCTGACTACAAAGCTACCCGGGAAAAAATGCCAGAGGAGCTGAGGGTGCAAATTGAACGAATCAGAAATTTGGTGGACACATTTAATATTCCCCGGGCAGAGATGGAAGGATACGAAGCGGATGATGTCCTCGGCAGTTTGGCAAACTGGGCAGTGGAACAGGGATTGGCAGTAAAAATCATCACTGGAGACAAGGATTTACTGCAGCTCGTGAATGATCGAATCACAGTCAGTTTACCGGGAAAATCTCTCAGTGATGCCAGAGATTATTTCCGGGATGATGTAAAAGAATCAATGGGTGTTTGGCCGGAACAAGTGGTGGATTTTAAGGCGATAATCGGCGATAGGTCAGATAACATCCCCGGGGTTTATGGTGTGGGCAAAAAAACTGCCGTGAAATTATTGGAAGAGTATAAAACCCTTGACCAGATCTACAATAATCTGGAGGCGGTACCCCCCCGTTTTCAGACTAAACTTGCTGAAGGGCGGGAAAGTGCGTACTTAAGCAAAAAATTGGCAACCATTGTCAGTGATCTGGGAATAGAAATCAATCTGGACCAAGCCCGACCGGACCAATTCGATCCGCTGAAAGTTCGCGATTTATTCCGGAAGCTGGAATTTGGATCCCTGCTTGGTAGATTGTCCACTATAGAAGATATATATGGAAAAACAGTTCCTGGACAACAAATGTCATTCTTATCAGGTGCAGAGGATGAACAAAGGTCGGATTTTCTAATCGAAAAGGAAAATAACGGAGTGATCAAAGTAGAAATTATTAACACTGAAAAACAGCTGAATGTCCTTGAAAAAACCCTCAATAAAGCTTCGGCAATCGCCTTTGATACAGAAACAACATCCACTGATCAAATGCAGGCAGACTTGGTGGGAATCTCTCTGGCAGTGTCGGGAGAAGGCGGTTATTACATTCCTGTGGGGCATAAAGAAGGAAAACAACTGCCGCTGGAACAAGTTCTGGCTGCGATTAAAGAGCCGATGACTGACCCGTCTATTCAAAAAATGGGTCACAATATTAAATACGATTATATTCTTCTTGCCCGAGCAGGACTCAAAACTCATCCACTCAGTTTTGACAGCATGATTGCTGAATGGGTGATCAACCCATCTTCACTTAACCTGGGATTAAAAAAATTAGCCTGGGTTCGATTAAATCAGTCAATGAATGAAATTGAAACCCTGATCGGGAAAGGTAAATCCCAGGTCACGATGGCTGAAGTAGATATTCAGGATGCCGCCAGATATGCAGTTGAAGATGCGGTTATGGTGCTGCTTCTGCAGCCGATTCTTGAAAAGGATCTAATCCGGGTAGGGAGCTTGGACCTGTATAACCAGGTCGAAATGCCCCTGGTCCCCGTAATCGCTTCTATGGAAATGGATGGAATTGGGCTAGACAAACAATTTCTTCAGGATATGTCTCTTCAGCTTGAAGAAGAATTAAATAAACTGGAAGGGGATATACAACAGGTAGTCGGATATGAGTTTAATCTAAATTCCCCTAAACAGCTTTCCCAAGCGCTTTTTTCAACTCTTGAACTTTCTCCCCCAAACCGGGGAAGTAAAACTGCCAGCGGTTATTATTCTACAGCTGCAGATGTGCTGGAGACGCTGAAGGATGATCATGTGGTTCCAGCTTGGGTATTGAAGTACAGGGAGTACGCGAAGCTGAAATCGACTTATGTGGATGCCCTGCAGGATCAGGTTAATCCCGATACTCAGCGGGTGCACACCTCTTACAATCAGACCGGATCAGTCACGGGCAGGATTGCCTCTTCTAACCCGAATTTGCAAAATATTCCTATCCGGACTGAACTTGGGCGACAGGTCAGAAAGGCCTTTGTGGCAACGCCGGGTTGGTCATTAATTGCGGTTGATTACTCCCAAATTGAATTAAGGGTAGCTGCACATATGGCGGGTGATCAAGCAATGTTGAAGGCGTTTCGAGAGGGACAAGATATCCATACTGCTACAGCTGCTGCAATCCATGACATCCCTCTGAATGAGGTGACCGAACAACAGAGAAGAGATGCCAAGGCGACTAACTTTGGATTAATATATGGAATGAGCGCTTATGGATTAACCCAGTCAACAAATCTGACCCTGGCCGAAGCTGAAACCTTTGTGGAGACATATTTTAAGCGGTTCCCTGGAATCAGGGATTTCCTGGATAAAATTAAAGAACAAGCCAAAGATAAAGGTTATGTGGAAACCCTGTTCGGAAGAAAGAGGTATTTCCCGCGCCTTGCTTCCACTACAAATTACAATCTCCGCCGCCGGGAAGAACGTGAAGCAATTAATGCTCCCATTCAAGGCACAGCAGCAGATATAATGAAGCTGGCAATGATCACAGTGGCAGAGAAATTGGAAAAATCCGGGTTATCTGCGAGAATGCTGCTTCAGGTTCATGATGAGTTGGTCCTTGAAGCACCTGAGCAGGAAGTAGATCAGATTATTAAACTTGTACAATCCTCCATGGAGAATGTCTATTCACTTGACATTCCTCTGACAACCGAGGCAAAATATGGTGAGAATTGGGGCACACTAACCGGAACGGGATGAAAGTAAATTGATGAAGAGGGTATTATATGACTGAACAAAATCAGGAGCTGCAAAATTTACTATCGAAAGGCAACTCGGCCGCGTGGGATCAAAAATGGGGAGATGCTGCTTCTTATTACCAGCAAGCTCTCGAAATTGACCCTAAAAATTTTAAAGCAATTTCGAATATAGGTTTGGCATATTTCGAAATGCATGATTTTGCAGCATCCCTTGAATCCTATTCCACAGCGATTGCGATAAACGCGGACGATCCGGCCCCCTATGAAAAAATGTTTCTGATTTACCAGGAGATTGGCCAACCGGCTGAGGCTGTAAAAGCTGCTCTCTATGCTGCTGAATCCCATCTGAAGAATGAGGATATCCAAAAAGCCATCGAAAACTGGAAGAGAGTAGTAGAGCTGGATATTCAAAACATTAAAGCTCATGTTCGTTTGGCGATGGTTTACCAGCGTTTGGGAAAGCAAAAGCTTGCAGTTAGTGAATATATCCATTCAGCCAGCCTGCTGCAATTTACAGGAAATATCCAAAAAGCAGCGGAAGCAATTGAAAGGGCGCTGCAATTTTCACCTGAGAATATCATCGCTCTTCGTGCAAAAGAGATCCTTCATCAGGGCAGGCAGCTTCCCTTTCCGGAACCGATTATTAAAGAGCCGGAAGAAAAACTGGTTGAGGATGCTGCTCAACTTGAACCACCAAAGCCGGTAGAACATAAAGAGTTTGATAACCCTATCGCAGAAGCAGTCGATCGAGCAATGACTGTTCTGGCTGGAGCACTTTTTGAGGAAGCAATTTATGATAAAGGGGAGAAACTTGACAAGGGCCGGGATTTAGACTCTGCATTAAGCTGGAACATCGATGGGGAAACGGACCTCTCGGATGACAGTTTGCTGAAACTCCATGTCAGCCAGGCGATTGAACACTATTCATCCGGTAATGAAAAAGAAGCCTCGGATAACATTAAATCAGCTATTGATGATGGATATAACAATCCTGCGGCATATTTCCTCTTAGGCTATTTGTATATTAAATTGGGTCGTATGGAAAGTGCTTCCCGCTCTCTCCTCAAATCAGTGTCTCATTCAGAATTTGCATTAGGATCCAGGTTATTATTGGCAAGCTACTATAGCAGCATAGAAAATTGGGTGGAAGCGAGCAAGGAATACCTTGAAGCTTTGCGAATTGCCGATATATCCCTTGTTGAGAAAGAAAAAGTAGAGGATCTGATTCAACTCTATGAAGTGATGATGGATGATCTGGAGTCGCAGGAAGGAGATGAAGGTTATATTGAAATGAGCAAGTATATTGAGGGTATGCTGCTCAGACCTGATTGGAGAGATACCCTGATCGATATGCGGGGGAAAGGCACCGGAGAAGATGGAATCCTGCTCCCCAAAATGGATGGGTTATTAGATGATCGCCGAACTCAAATTATTAGTGTCCATAGAAATATCCTGGATATGGTAGAGGATGGACATTACGGTGCGGCCATGGAAAAGGCGTTTTTTGCTCTCCGGTTTGCGCCTACTTTCCTCCCCCTCCATATCACGATAGGGGATATATTAATGGAACAGAATAAATTATCAGGTGCAGTTACCAAATACCTGGCAGTGGCGGATGTGTATACTGTCCAGGGTAAAACCGAACGAGCATTATCGATGCTTGAAAAAGTGATCGAACTGCAGCCGATGAATATTGAAATCCGCCAGCGTTATATTGATTTGCTGGAAGAGTACGGAAAGAAAGAAGAAGCAATCAAAGAATATATCAATATCGCGGATGTATTTTATCCCCTGGCAGAACTTGATAGCGCTCGATCAGCGTATTCCAAAGCCCTTGTATTGGCGAAAACTCTTCCTGATGATACCAGTTGGAGAATCAAACTTCATCAACGCCTGGCAGACATTGATATCCAGCGTTTAGATTGGGAATCTGCCGTACAGACTTATCTGGAGATAATTGAGTTATTACCACAAAATCAAAAGGCCAGTATCACGCTCGTTGATTTGAATTACCGCTTGGGTAATAAGTCTGCCGCGAATAAGGAAATTGACCGTTTTACCAAACAATTTGATCCGGAAAGTCAATTGGACTCCATTAAAGAATACCTGGTACTGCTAAAAGAAGAGAAGCCAGATGAAGATTATATTGTCAGACAGTTGATCTCCCTTAATAAACACATGGGTCTGATAGATCAGGCAATTGCCGAGTTGGATAATCTCGGTGATATGCTGTTTGAAGCGGGGAGAAAACAAGAGGCTGTCCAGGTAATCCAGGAAATTATATCCCTTTCGCCATCAAATATTGATGATTATCAGAAGCTTCTGGAACAGCTTCGTAACTGAACTTCATTCTACTGGACTATGATAACTTGAAGCCCGGGTTGTGATTACTGAAAGTTCCTGAGTGAAAACTGGATAAATTTGTACTATGGACCTTAAGGATCAGATTAAGAACTCACTGAAAGGCGATCTAGATTCTTTTAATCAGATTGTTCTCGAATACCAGAATCTGGTTTATAACCAGGCGTACCGGATTATCGGTGAACCTGACGCTGCTGAAGATGCAGCCCAGGAGGCG
>CAZHHT010000114.1:0-10405 GCA_964532455.1 uncultured Anaerolineales bacterium | reverse complement strand
CAGAGGAGGTAAAAACTAGGAGAGATAAGATCAAGAAAAGGACTTTACGGGAACGGAAGCGGCTTCATCGGCTACAGTTTGAGGGAGTATAATCAAAGTGGAAAGTCTCTATTCAAAATATGAAATTGTGTCCCAAAGGGTCTGACGACGTACAATCTCCTTCAATAAATAGGCTAGTCTACAACTAGTCTATCATATTTGTGCCTCACTGTCAATTAATGGACTTTTGCATTTTTCTTACCCGGGAATGTTAAATGGAAATAGTTAATAAAATTACGCTGGAGTAGGGGAGCGCTATCAATTCCTAATGGACAGCGGTTATTTTGATGAAGAAATTATTGAAACGATAGAATCACTGAGTTGCAAGTATTTAATAAAGGGCAAAGAATATCCAACACTTGCTTCTCAAGTAACTGATCCATCCATTTTATTCGTTAAAGGTGAAGAGGGCAGGGAAACTGCTGAGCTTGTTACGAAACTAAACACATGGGACAAAGACAGAAGATTTGTAGTATCCCGGGTATTGAAACCAGAAAAAGAAAGGGCACAATTATCTCTCTTAGAAGGCGACGAATACGAATACTTCTTCTTTGTAACCAATACTGAACTACCTTCAGAAAAAGTGGTCATTTCTTACGAAAAACGTGGCAACTCTGAGAATTACATCAAGGAAGCCAAGTATGATATGGCGGTTGGACATCTTTTGCTAAAATCATTTTGGGCAAATGAGGCAGTGTTTCAGATGATGATGCTTGCATATAATCTGTTTTTGCTGTTCAAGTTTGATTCTCTGGGTATTTCAGAATTCAGACAGCAAATCAAGACATTCCGCTTGAAGTATGTTTTTCTTGCCGGGAAAATTATCAGATCAGCCAGATATGTGGTCATGAAACTCCCGGCAAAATATCCATATCAAGAAGTGTTTAATCAATGCCTGGTGTAATTATCGTTCTGAAATATCCAAAACCGTTATTTCTATTTAATCTAGAGGGTGAAAACGTTTCAAAACATTCGGTTTCGAGAAATTGTTGGCAAAAAAATATACAGAATGACAAAAATCATGCTACACTTTAGAAGGTTCAGCCAACATTCTCACCCGGTTGGGGCGAAATTAATGGCAAAAATATTTCGACGTGGAATCTCGGTTATCTTAAAATAAAAGAGATCATTTTTGATAAAAACCTGATTCAAGAATAATATCTTAAACGACAATGCAGGGCTGAATATTTTTATTTTGTCCATTTTACTGGGAGAGCGAGAGCATGGTTGAAGTAACTGTTATCTATGGTTCTGAAATTAAGACCATCCAGGCCGAGGAAGGTGAAATACTCGGTGACGTTGTTGCCAGAACAGGACTGCCTCTGGAACAACCCTGTGCGGGCAGGGGAACCTGCGGCAAGTGCAAGGTATTGGTTGAAGAAGGAACTGCACCGCCTGATGAGATAGAATTAAAAAACCTCACTCCTGGAGAAATCGCACTCAATAATCGCCTGGCCTGCCGGGCGAGGGTCCAAGGAGATACTCGTATTGTTCTCTCACCGATTGTTGTTTATTCCAATAAGATTTTCAAAGGCAGCAGTCGCTATAAAAAAGAAAGCTCCATTCCCCTGGGGCTGGCGATTGATCTCGGGTCAACCACTGTCGCCGCCTTTTTAACTTGTCTAGATAATGGGGAAGTAGCTACAGGAGGAGGGGGACTAAACCAGCAAACAGTATTTGGTTCGGATGTAATTTCCCGCCTGGCTGCTGCCCTGGATGATGATCTAAATAAGAATAGACTTCATCGTCTTGCCCTGGCATCCATTATCCAGGCGGTAGATTCCTTGAACCTGCCGGATAAAATCTGGAAGCGGATCCAGCAGGTAACCATTGTTGGCAATGCCGCAATGCACCACCTACTGACTGAATTACCGCTTACAAAACTGGCTTTTATTCCATTTCAACCCCATGACAGTCGAGCCATCAAGGACGCCAAATCCATGATGGATGGCATCTTCCCGGCCCACATCAAGGTTTCTCTCCCCCCTCTGATTGGTGGGTTTGTTGGTTCAGATGCCCTGGCCTGTCTGGCTTATTTTGGTTTTGATCATCCAGAGGGCCCAATGATGGCAATTGATTTGGGAACCAATGGTGAAGTGATGGTTACAGATGGAGAGCGTATCCTCACCGCTTCGACTGCAGCAGGCCCAGCATTTGAGGGCGTGAATATATCCTGTGGCTCACGCGCAGTGGATGGGGCAATCACAGATCTTATCCTGGATGGGGGAGAAATTTCCCTGACAACCATATCGGATGCAGCGCCAGTTGGCTTAACCGGATCAGGTCTTCTGTCTGCCATTGCAGCTTTCCGGCGAGTGGGCTTAATTGAAGAATCCGGAAGAATCAATCCCGCCTGTGAAGCTTATGCTGAAATGGTTCACAAGGCAAATGAAGATCCCCTGGCCCCTCTCCCGGAAACCGGTGTGATACCCGAGCCCTGCTTGGCTTATCTGCAGAAAATCAGCCGGGATGATATTGGAAGTAGGCGAATTCAATTAACAGCAGATCAGAATCTTTACCTCACCCAGCTCGATATCCGGGAGCTGCAGAAAGCTAAGGGAGCTATCCGGGCTGCAGTCGATGTCTTATTGGCAAACCTAAACCTGGATCCTTCTGATTTGACCAAGGTAATACTCACCGGATCGTTCGGGGGCCAAGTGGATATCAAATCCATCCTGGATATTGGTATGATTCCCCCCGTTAGGGAAGAGATAGTGGAAACCGCAGCCAATGGCGCCGGATTTGGCGCAGCTATATTTCTCACCGAGGACGGATTTGCACTGGGTGAAAAGCTGGCCCGAACTGCAGAGCAAATCGATCTGGATACCTATTCCCAATTTAACCAGTTGTATATTGAAGGCATGAAGCTGGCACCTTAATAACAAAGGGAAGATACATTGACCCAATTGAATAATAAACCAATCTCCAGCAGACTGTCTGGCATCATATTAGTGATCAGTGCAACAGTTTGCTGGTTCTAACCCTATACAGTGATTGCTTAAAGCGCGACGAAATACTGTTGGTTTATTCTCTAGAGGAGATCATGGCGGAGAAATTATGTGCTTTGTTGGGACGCACTGAATCCCGCGATCTGTTTGACATCCATTTTCTACTCACGCAAAGAGAGCTTGATCTCGCTTCTGTAGCTTTGAGGCTGGAAGAGAAGATGCTTTCCAAAGAACTAGCAGTGACTGATTTAAAGGAAGTGTTGGAGAGCAAACCCTCTTTGTCTATAATCGTTGGACAATTACTCGATGATTTACCTCATCTTGAAACGGTTATCCGGGAAACCAGTCGTCTTCTACGGCAGGAAGGCATAATTTGATATATTCCAAATTGGAGCATAATCGTTAACAATCACTGGGACCCCCAAAACAACAAAGACTAACATTAAAACTACCTCTTGTTTTACTATTCTTATCTATATAATATTTACGTAAATGGCAGATCCCTACCGTCCTGCTGGTCGGAAACCACGATGTTTCCCCTTCCGTTGCCCGGGCTCACGCCATGGAAGAATTTGCTACCCTCCAGGTCCTCCATGTCCTAGTGGTGGATAAACCCGCGTTCCTGGGTCCAGGTGATCTGAAACTACTTTGTGCACCGGGAAAGGAGCTCGACCTGCAGCTGCTGGCGGTTCCCTGAGTGGCCCGTTCCGGGCTGATGGCCTATCTCAACCTCCAAACTCGTGATCTGGGACAGCTGTATGAAGAAATGGAAAAGCGTTTATCCAACGTGATCCATAAGTGGCTTGAACAGGCAGATCCCGCTCTCCCGACCATCCTGACTGCTCACGCTACTATAGAGGGGGCGGTCTACGGGGGAGAAAGAACGGTGCTTTTAGGCAAGGACTTTGTTCTTCCAAAATCCCTGGTGGCAGACCCCCGGCTTGATTATGTTGCCCTGGGTCATATCCACAAGACTCAAAACCTGAACGAAGGAAACCATCCCCCTGTGATCTATTCCGGATCCATCGAAAGGGTGGACTTTGGGGAAGTCAGGGATGATAAGTTCTTCGTTATGGTTGAGGTCGAAAAAGGACAAACTGATGTGGATTGGCGCAAATTGTCCGGGGTCAGATCCTTCCATGCTCACCATCTAAAACTGGATAAACAAGAGAACATCACGGACCAAGTGATAGCTACCTTGCCGGCACCAGAACTAATGGTAGACGAAGTTGTCCGCCTGGTACTGGAATATCCCCGGGCTTGGGCTCCCCTGATAGACGACAGAGTCATCCAGGAGTATGCTTCAGCTGCTTTTGAATTCCATCTGGTGAAGCGGCCGCAGATGGACGAGCGCATCCGACTTCCGCAGGATCAGACTGTAGGTGATCTCACACCTGCTGAACTGCTGGAAAGATTCTGGCAGGCCAGTCATGTGCCGGAAGAAGATATTGAAGCGCTGCAGGAATTGGCAGCAGAGATCCTCCAGGAAGAGGAAGAAACAGCAGAAGCGGAAGAAGTAGAAGTAGGGGAGGTGAGCGGGGAGTTGGATGTCCTGGAAGTACCGACAACGTAGTAAGAGACGGAGTTTATCGAGTTTGCCCCCCTGGGCTGCCTGGAAGCCGATGTGACATCCGGCGGGCTTTCCACTTCCCCGTGGACGGTTAATGGCCACTTGCAAGAATTCACTAACAAGACCCTACGCCTTCCCGGCCACTTTGAATGGTTTCGCGCCTTCAAAGAACTTGGATTATTTTCTGAAGAAGCCCGTCAAATCAACGGATGCCAGATTGTCCCACGCGACATGTATCATACCCTTTTGGAACCCAAAATCAGTGTAGCTGAAATTCGCGATGCGTGCCTGATCCGTGTGGTTGGGTATGGTAAGAAAGACGGCGAAGAAACCACTGTAACAATTGACCTGATCGACTATTTCGATGAAAAGACCGGCTTCACAGCCATGGAACGCCTGACCGGTTGGCATTGCGCCATCATGATGGGATTTATCGCTCGGGGCCAGGTTCCGGCCGGTGGAGTGTTGATGGAAATTGCTGCACCAGCAGCAGAATTTATGGACGCTGTAAGTGAGCGGGGGATCAAGTATGAGGTCCGTTACAGGTAATGATCCATAGCCCCTCATAATCGTAAGCAGCTATTTCAAAGTCTTTGGAAAAGGTATCCGAATAACTATGAATTCAGGTTTTAGGGGGCTGATGGAAATTAGATTATATGCCTTTGATATTCTGAATCCCTTGATTTGTCACTAATCCTATGTTAGTATAAATTTATATTATGATTTGGTATTTCACATTATGAACAAAAAGGCCTATCCAGGAACCCAATCAATACAGAGAGCATTGAGCCTGTTAAACGCGTTTAGTGATGCTCAGCCGGAGTGGGGGCTCAATGATCTGGCGCAGGTTGTTGGCTTGAACAAAACTACCGCTTACCGTTTGCTCAGTGCCTTAGAGATCGAGGGCATGGTAGCCCGTGATGAGAATTCTGGCGGATATCGGCTGGGACCAGGGGCTATTGTTTTGGGAGGACGCGCCCTTCGAACGAATAACTTGAATATTGTCAGCCATGCAGTGCTAGACAAACTGGCCGAGACCACAGGGGAGACGGTCACGCTGGAAATCCTCTTTGATCGTGATGTGTTGATCATTGATCAGGTACAGGGATCCCATGTGCTGGGAGCTGCGCAGGATATGTTTGCCCGCTGGCCAGCACACGCTACCTCGACAGGCAAGGTGTTGTTGGCCTATTTACCGGTAGCTCAGTGCGAGGAGCTTTTATCTGCTCCCTTAGAGAAATACACCGATAATACAATCACAGAAATGAGCAAGTTGCAGGAGGAACTCGCCCAGATTCGCGCCCAAGGCTACGGAACAGTTCATGAAGAATTAGAGCTTGGCTTCGTTGCCAGCGCGGCACCGATTTTTAATCACAACGGTCAAGTTGTTGCGGCAATCAGTGTGGGTGGTCCCAGCGTCAGGTTTCAGACTGAACGCATGCAAGAAATTGTTTATAAGGTTGTGCAGGCTGCAGGGCGAATATCAAAAAAAATCGGCTTCATAGGATCCGAAGTCGATTCTTCAAATTGAGCATAAGACATTTCAATTTTATTTTATTTAACATCAGGAGGAATTCGAATGCAACCAAAATTAAAACTTCTCAGCGATGAATTGGAGGAACAGATTATTAACGAGGGCTTTGAATTATTAATGGACCCAGGAGTGCGTGTCCATAATGATGAGGCTCTGAAATTGCTGGCCGAATCAGGTGCCAGAGTGGATTTTGATACTCAAATTGCCTATATCCCAGAAAAGGTTGTGCGGCAAGCCTTGGAGACACGCCCGTCTGAGTTTTACCTCTACAACCTGGACGGTGAGCAAGTCGTCCACTATGGAGGCGACAGCGTGCAGTTTGATCCTGGATCAGTTGCGATCAACGTGCTTGATAGCGAAACCCAAGAACAGCGCCAGCCAATAACAGAAGATTTCGTAAAATTCGTTAAACTTGTTGAAACAGTACCCCAGTTGGATGCGCAGAGCACAGCTATGATTTGCTTTGATGTGCCTGAGGAGATTGGGGATTTATACAGACTTTATTTGGCGCTGAATTTCATGCGCAAACCGATCATCACGGGTGCATTCCGTAAGGATACCTGGTGGACCATGAAGGATATGTTGGTTGCTATGGTCGGTAGTGAAAAAGCCCTGGCTGAAAAGCCGATTGCCGTTTTTGACGTCTGCCCCTCCCCTCCATTATTGTGGAGTGATCTCACTTGTCAGAATATGATCGATAGCGCTCGTCATGGCATTCCCTCTGAACTGGTCTCGATGCCCCTGACAGGCGCGACCTCACCAGTGACTCTGGCTGGTGCAGTTGTGCAACATACTGCGGAGTGTCTCAGCGGTGTGACTATTAGTCAGTTGGCCAAGGCCGGCGCTCCCATTGTTTGGGGTGGATCGCCAGCTGCATTTGACATGCGTGAGGGCACAACACCTATGGGAGCGATTGGCACCTGGATGATCGATTGTGCCTATACCCAAATCGGCAAAGCGTTGGGCATGCCCACCCACTCTTATCTGGGAATGTCAGACGCAAAGATAGTCGATGCCCAATGTGGTCTGGAATCATCTGGAGGCACTATTATGGCCGCCTTGGCAGGAGTCAACATGGTTTCTGGTGCTGGCATGATGGATTTCGAGAGCTGCCAAAGTTATGAAAAGTTGGTCATTGATGCTGAGATTATCGGGATGTCAAAACGCCTTATCAAAGGTATTGAAGCTCGAGATAATCCCATCGCTCTGACGCTAATGCGCGAACTGGGCCACCGGGCTGACTATCTAGCTCAGCCTCACACGTTGAAATGGTTTGCTGAAGAACTCTACACACCATCAGCCGTGATCGATCGGGGAACACTTGAAGGCTGGAAGAGAAAAGGATCCAAGTCAACCTGGGAACGGGCTCAATATCGAGTCGATGAATTATTGGCGACTTATCAAGCCTCGCCGATCTCAAGTGAATTGCGAGCTGAATTGCGCAGCATTGCTACTAACGCAGCGCAAAAGTTTGGCATGGACGAACTTCCACCATTACCTTTAGATTAACCCTGCATTACGCAGATAAGGAGAATACAAATGTCCAACGAATTTCTGGCAAAAATTGCTAATTCTCTCGTAGAAGGCATACCTGATGAAACAACAGATCTGACGCATCAGGCACTCGAAGCGGGCATAGAGCCACTGACCATTATCAACGAAGGGCTGACAGAGGGGATGAATATCGTTGGTGAAAAATTCCAAACCGGGGAATTTTTCCTGCCCAATCTGGTCATTGCAGCGAGCGGCATGAAGAAGGCAATGGAGATTCTTGAACCCGAGCTATTATCTCGTCAGCAGACAGCCAAATCACTTGGTACCGTTGTGATAGGTACAGTGGCTGGCGATATCCATGAAATCGGCAAATCACTGGTAGGAACCATGCTTTCCGCAAATGGTTTCCAAGTGTACGACATGGGCGTTAATGTAGCAAACGAGGTATTCATTGCCAAGGTCAAAGAGACAGGGGCCGACCTATTGGGATTGTCAGCCCTGCTTACTACGACGATGACAGTACAGCGACAGGTTATCAGTGAGTTAGAGGAGGCGGGGATTCGCGATCAAGTGAAAGTATTGATTGGCGGAGCTCCAGGCAGCAAGGAGTGGGCAGATAACATCGGTGCCGATGGCTACGCCGAAGATGCCATAGGAGCTGTAGAGTTAGCTAAAAGCCTCGTCAGTTGAACGAAGTAATAAATTCGAAGTCCGCTACGACTAGGGATCAGGATGTGATGGTAACCATCCCCTAAAATAATACCAACTGAAGGTGGAATTATTTTGGGGAAAGTTCCCCGGGATGTGTTATCTTAATTAAACACAACACGGAGAAGGAGGATCATATGGAAACCATCATTAAAAGCAATAAACAAGAAGTCAAAATAAGTATTAACAACCCCTTTATCATCATTGGAGAAAAGATCAATCCCACAGGGAGGAAAAAATTAGCGGCCGCTATAACAGCAGGAGATTTTGATTATGTAAAACAAATAGCGCTCAATCAAGTAGATGCTGGAGCGGATATTTTGGATGTCAATGTGGGTATCCCCGGGGTTGATGAAGTTGTTTTATTACCCAAGGTAGCTGAATTTATCGCTGAAACCGTGGACGTGCCTCTCTGTCTTGATTCGGCTAACCGGGACGCGCTTGCAGCAGCCCTGGCTGTTTTGCCGGGTCGCCCCTTAGTGAATTCGGTCAATGGAGAGGAGGCATCGTTACAAGCTGTGCTTCCTGTGGTGAAGGAATTTGGAGTACCAGTTATTGGTTTAGTTATGGATGATGATGGGATCTCTAACGATGAAGACACCAGGGTCTCTATCGCCGGAAAAATCATTGAACGAGCTGCAAAGCTCGGCATTCCTGCAGAAGATATTGTGATTGATCCCCTTGTGTTAACCGTGGGAGCGGATAGCAACGCCGGAGCAGTCACCCTGGAAACCATCAGGCGTGTTCGAGAGGAATTTGGTGCCAATATCAATCTGGGTGCCAGTAATGTCTCTTTTGGACTACCTAATCGCCACACCATCAACCAGGCTTTTTTAGCACTGGCAATGGGAGCCGGAGCGACTTGCGCGATCACCGATCCGATGAAACTAGCTTCCGTCATCCGGGCAGCCGACTTATTGTTAGGGAAAGATTCCTTTGGATCTCGATATATTGGTTATTGGAGGAACCATCAGAGGGAAGAAACCAAATAATCCATGAAAAAATGGAAGATTGATGACCTTAATATCACTATGGACTCTGTTCTTCGGGGGCAGGGAGCGGACCCGGAAATTATCCGGTCCCGGAGTCCACGGCTGGTAGATACTGCTGAAAAAGCTTTGGCAGCTGCCAAGAAACTGCTCGAACCTAAGGCGCTGGTCAAAGAGCTGGCGGTTACCTCATTCCAGCATAATAGTTTGGAATTGGTAGAAGAGAAAAAACTCACGAGTGCTCTAGTGACGAGACACCTGGTAGGAGCACGTTCTATTTTTGCTGTCGTCTGTACAGTTGGTTCTAAAAACGACAAGTATGCTTTAGAAGTAATGGAAGACGATATCGTTTTAGGGCCTGGCGGTTGATGGTGTTGGTTCAGCTGCTGTAGAAGCGCTTGCGAATGCTGTTTGCAGGGAGATTGAGTTGGAAGCAGCTGCCAAGGGATTTCAAAATACAACACCACTCAGCCCAGGTATGATTGGCTGGAGAGTCGAGGAGGGGCAACCGTTAATATTTGATCTCATGGACAAAGCTCAGATTGGCGTTGAATTGACCCCCTACAACTTGATGATTCCCTGGAAACCACCCGCTATGATTATTGGAATTAGCCCGGGCATCGCCTCTGGCGAACGAATATATGACTATTGTTACATGCGTGAGACTTGCCGTTGCCAGAATCATTATGACCAAGCCCAGGACCGAGATAAACACAATTATTGTTGATATGCAGCCAGTGGGACGGCGTATAATAGTTCTCGTATTTTTAAATTACTGGGCTGCTTCTAGTTATCTTTGGTCTTATGATCATTAACCTTGATAAATAAATATGATGACTGAAAAAGCTAGTAAACAAAATCACGGGGAGTTTGACGGTATAGAAGAAATTAGGATGGAGATAAACATGCGATTGAAGATAATATATAAATTGCAAGTAGCCGGGGCGCTGTTTTTGCTATTAGGAATCCTGTTCGTCAGTGGTGTTACTCTTTATATATAGATATACATCCGGGAGTTATTTTGACAAAATTGCAGTTTGTTGGACCAACATTAATTATTACGGGCTTGGCGACTGGGACAATATCTTCGCTTGTTGAAGAAATATTATCTCGTAAAGAAAGG
>CAZHHT010000113.1:0-10407 GCA_964532455.1 uncultured Anaerolineales bacterium | reverse complement strand
GTGCTGGCAGGATCATGATTGGCGAGAAGAAACGCTAATTCAACCTCATCGTCGAAATTATTAACGGTGTTTGGATTTTGATCTGGTGCCAAGCAAGGAATCAGACCAAGTTCTCTTTTTTGGTCGAATAGGGCTAGCATTTCTGATTTGAATATTGTTAGATCATCATTGTTCGCAACCAGATTACTGAATTGAGATTCATGGTCTTTTAATCCAGATTTTCCTTTTAGAGCATTGTCCCCATATTTCATTTCAATGATAAAAAGTTTGGGTTTGTGTTTATCTGGATTCTTCTTTTTTGGTCCATCTGAGTGCCATTCAACAGCGACCATATCAAAAATACCTATTTTCTTATATTTATATTCCAGATCGATAATGAAGAAATCAGTTCCATTTGCAATGGATGAATAGTTATTATCTCTCACAACTAGTTGTTGGAACTCTCGTTCTTCTTTCCCTGTGGGGCCTATATGAATATCCATTACCTGTTTAGCTCGAGGGATATATGAATCCCACTGATTGTTTTGGCTTAATTCAACCAGATCATCCCTGGATTGTGGCTTATTATTTTGGAAGTAGTTCTCATCAAAATAATATTCGTAGGCGCTGTCCTTCTTGGTTATTTTGATTATATTTCCGCCCCTATAGTAAATATTAATGTAGTTTTCCCTGATCTGAAGATCTAGGGAAGGATCTCTTTGAACGTATTCGAGCAGGTCGCAAAACCTACCGGATAATAGATCATTGATATATTGGTCATCTAGCAGATGTGCCATGTAAGCCCCTTATTCACCTTACAATATTTTCATTTGTCCAACCGTCATCGTCATAACTAACAAAGATTGCTGCGTCTAACACACAAGGATATACACCGCTTTCCTTACAAAGAATCTGAATGCCGTCAGATACAAACTGGTAGTAGTTACGATCTGATAAGGCGGCGGCAGAAAGTTTGACAGGAAAACCAAATTTGTTAAGCCATTTTGTGATCCTGCTATCGATCGGTATTTCATACTTTGTACATCCCAGAGCCTGGAGAAGGTTTCTGGATTGTTTTGGCCCAAATCCTTTAAAATTATCTTCAATATAGTCAGCAGCTTCTCTTTCGTTCTCTACTGAGTCGCTTTTCCTGATCTCCTCTATCACAGCGATAGTTTCTTCCCAAAGGCCTTTCTCAAGAAGATTAAGGTCAACTTCTATATGATCGGCTAAGCGATTGTGAAAACGTAGACCCCCGAAATTTTCGATAATCTTTTTGGAGAAATCACGGACATTATCAGCGAAAACACAAACGTCGTAATCAAGAGGGAATGGCTTTGTGTTCTGGAATCTTGTTACTGCGCTTTCTGGACCGGATCTTTGTTGGCTTGTCAGGAGGCAGGAGACAAGTGAATACCAGATGGATTTCCTTGATAAATCGATTCCAACTCCATTGAGATTTCTATGGATCCTGTCCTGGACCATGGGATTGTCTATGTAGGAGTCGAGAATTTTGTTGACTTCTTTGACATCAAGATCGGTAATCTCCCAGTGCAGGTTCATAATCTAATCCTTTTCCATCCTGGAGGTGCAGAACTCGTAGATTCAGGCAGTGGTATACGATTCGGTTTTGAATCTTTCATGGATTATTACATGCTAGAGTCTTCACTCATTATAGCTTCATAACAGCCGTTTTGATTTCCAGAACGGCTTCCTGGTGCAACCAAGGCTAGAATTGATTTGACATTAAGGAATAGATGCCAATATAGCCAAAAATCGCTTAGATTTGTCCTCTGGAAGGGGGAAAACAGGGGTGTTTTTCAGGGGGCGTCTGACATCAAATAAGAACAAATCATATCGCCACTGCCAGAATGTCAGATGGCATAACGAATGAGCTCACCCGCAGCCGGATGGGCTTTTAATGATTATAGATTAAGAACCAATAAAGGGAAAAGGGGATAAAAGTCCGCGCGCCGCAGGCTGTCGGGTGGAGCGGGGGTTACTAGAATGGAATAGAGATGGGGCGCGGCAGGCATGGTACCCTTCATTTGACCGATGAGCTGGGGACGCATGCCTGAGGGCTCGAGCGTCTGGGTCAGCCGATTGCACCTATGGGATACTCACAGCTTTCACCTGAGTAAGCCCGAGGGGTTACTTGGCCACCCAGCGGACTTCAAGTCTGGGATGCGTATGCAAACCCGTATCGGTAGATGTAACTCTTGACCCAAAAATCCGTGCCCCATCCACCACTTAATAAGGAGTGTAACATGAACTCACCCCCCCCGAAACAATTCCAATTCAAAGGTATATTGGCATCGACATTCACAAGTATTATGTGATGATCGGAGGTCAAAAACGGCACCAGGAATGGATTCTGCGACCCCGTCAGGTGCAGATGGCTCATTTTAGGTCCTGGGCTGAAAAGAACCTCAAAGAAGGTGATGCGGTGGTGGTCGAGGCCACAGGAAGTGTCTGGGATATCTACGACATCGTGGCTCCTTTGGTCAGCAAAACGGTGGTGGCCAATGCCCACAAGGTGCGCCAGATCGCAGAAGCCCGGGTGAAGACAGATAAGGAAGATATCAAAAGACTGATCACGTTGCTGATCGCTGATATTGTCCCGGAGGTCTGGGTGCCGCCCATGCATGTGCGGGAACTGCGCTCGCTGATCTCCTTCCGCTGGCGCTTGAGCAAACAAATTACCATGTCGAAAAACCGGCTGCACAGTGTCGTTCAGAGATTTAATCTTAATGCTCCAGAAGGTGGACTACTGACAGATAAGAACAAATCCTGGTGGGAGAAGCAGGAATTCTCTGACCTGACTGGTTTTCAGGTGGATCGCGACCTGGAGATCGTGGAAAATCTAGAGTCCCAGAAAGCAGCCATTGACCAGAAGCTGGCTGAGCTGAGCAACACTGAACCCTGGGCATCAGATATGGCTTTCCTGATGCAGATCCCCGGTTTTGGCCTGATCTTTTCCATGGTGGTTCTTTCTGCCATTGGTGATATCAGTCGTTTTTCTGATCCCAGAAAGCTGGTTGGTTATGCTGGCCTGGGAGCTGGGGTACATATCAGCGGGGAGAAATACCAGGAGAAATCGATCACCAAGGCAGGCCGCAAGGAGTTGCGTTGGGCACTGGTAGAAGCTGCCTGGGTGGCGGTCCGTTTCGATCCGTACTGGAAAGCTCAGTTCATCCGCTTGAAAAAAAGGATGCATGTTAACAAAGCAATTGTGGCAATAGCGAGAAGGATGCTGGTCTCGATCTGGCATATCCTCACCAATCGTGAATCCTATCACCACTTCGATGAGGAAACCATTGCTTACAAGATGTTGATCTGGGCTCAAGCGATCGGCGAAGAGGCCCGGCAAGGACTGACCCGTCAGCAATTTGCCAAGTATGGTTTGTTGCGGTTGGGGATTGGGCAGGATCTGGAACGGATTGTGAAGGGCGGTGGTCCCCGAAGGATTGCTTCAACTGAGGAAGTCCTGGCTCTGAAACCCGAACTTGCCCCGCCGCGTTAGTTTCCCCCCCGTTATTATCGACCGAGTCTGCTTGCTGGCCGATGGTGCTGGCAGGCGATAATAGTTTTAACTACACCATAAAAAAGAGCCCAAACCAACATTCTTACTGCTGGAGAGAGCTCTTGTTTTTTTGTTTTCCTATCTTTTTCTCTAAATTTGTTGTTTACCCTTGACACTGTTATTCATCGGTAGGTTGGGATTTATTATTCAAGTAAATTTAAGCGTACTTTGTTTTTGTTCACTAAATTTATTATCCAATCTTGTTCTTGAGAAAAGAATACATACCTTGTTGCTAAACTGACAGTTCTACGGTTTATTTCTCGCACAAACCTATCTTTTACACGTGCATAATCTCCAATTAAATCATTCCGCCAAGTTGCCCAGAGAGTAATGTGCTTAGTTATTGGAAAAGTAACTTCAGATTCTCTTTTACCAATACCCATCCATTGAAAATAAAAAACCGGATTATCACTAGTTAAGAATACTGATTTCTTATCATGATATAGAAATTGCCAAGTCATTTTTAATAATACTTTCGAACTCTCGGAGGTCATCTCTGATGGAATGAATCCTTCCCAAACATCTTTTGGTTTATCTGTGTCGTTTTTCCGAGATTGTTGAAGTTCTTTTTTACGGATCTTTAATATATTCTGTCTGGAGGGATATACAATTATTTGACGATTTATTTCACTTTCAAGGTCATCATAGACTTTTTCAGATATCTCACCGTACCATTGTTCTGCACGATTAAGACCAGCTGGAACTCGCTTGACAAGAACAATCATAAAATCTGCTAGTGTCCTCCTTTCATCAGAAGATAGAGAGGAGTGATTTTTAATTTTTTCTATAACTGGTATTGTTGGATTTTCAATGTCATTCGCAAGATACGTTTCCGTTTTATCGGAATAAAATTTGGTTTGCTGTGCAATGTTCTTAATATTTGGTCTAAAAGGCTTGTCTGATCCTTTTTCATAAACCCAAATATATGGAGTCCCTTTTCCTTCTGAAAACCCTCTTAGATAAAATTGAGGAATGTAATGTCTGCCCATGAATATTTTTTGTTGATTAATTCGATGATGCTTCAGACAATACACCAAGTAAGGACTTGGATAACATCTTTTTTTCTTTTATGTAACCCATAATATCAAGACCGGCTTTTGCCGTTGGACCTAGTAAAGTAAGACCAATCCAGGGTTCAAGCCACGGATATAAAGATGCAGCAAATGTAATTACACTCCCTCCAAGGGTTATTAATAGGTTCCGTTCCAATTCTTCCGATATTTTTTTTGCTTCTCTATCATGCTCATCAAGTAATGATCGTAATCCCAGCATGACATCTAATGTAACTCTATCTAAATTATCAGTTTGAGAGTTTGTTAATTCATTTACATAAGTATTGATTCTATTCCTAAAATCCGCATTTGCATTTCCCTCTCTTAATTTTGCAATAGATTCAATAGGAATATTACCTAACCAGGATATTTTAGGATCAAGTAAACCCTGTAATGTTGAATGAGATTGGTGTCCTATTATTCCCGCGTGTTTTAGTATTGTGTTGGAAGCTTCAGATAAAAGTCGATAATAATAGAAATTTGGTGATAGACAATAAAGTGGTATTGCTTCTAAGAAAGATGAATTATCACGTGCATGAAATTGTGGTTCCATTGAAAACAAGTAGTTCTGGAGATAAAATTGAAGCTCTTTCTAACCATTCTTCTGATCTCCAAGTATGCAACCACCCATTATATGCGTTATATCCATCACTAAATGACATTGGGCCAGGCGCTTCGGGAGGCCAAAACAGCCCATTATTAGTTACAGCTTTTTGAAAAATATCTTTTCCACTTGTTTGAATGTAATTAACAATTTCTGTTTCATCTTCAAAGGTTGCATTTAGGTTATGAGAGAAAAAACCCAAAGTGAGTTGTGAAATTCCATCCATAGTTTCTAAATCATTTCGTTCCAATCTTTTTTCCCAACTAGGAAATACAATAATCGAAGGACAAGATAATTGAGCATCGACAAGTGGTTTTAGTAAAAGTAGTTGATGACAATTCAATAAGAAATTGATAATAGTGTGTCTTTCTTCATCCCTTTGCACTTCTAACCATGGAAGAAGTGGATCAGGAATAAAGATTGTGTCAGCATATAGCGCGAATTTTCTAATTCCGTCAAATGTTGATTGAGTAAAATTAGAGCTACCACTTGTTACACATTTAATACCACCTATCTCTTTTGATGCTTTATATAAAAGATTGTGATTTTTCGATAAGAAGTTCATTATTCTGCCGGGATATTCTGCAAATGCTTTTTCCGATTTGGAAGCAGAATTATTTGGGTTTTTCAAAACTCCAGCTCGATATTTTTCAAATTCAAAATCTTTGGGAATGATTCCCGTTGCATCTATGAAGAAGTTTTCCAATAATTGGAAATATTCTTTTGTTACCGTTGAAACTTTCTTTAAATCAATAGGACCTTCATCTAAAGAGGTATCTTGATGAGCAGAATTGTAGTTATCAATTGCAAAGATAGATTTGGCAAACGATTTAACATGAGTTGAACAAGTTGACAGATCAACTAAACCATTCTCAAATCTTTTCACCTTTAATAAATCTTCACGAATTATCTGCCCATCTTTCGATGATGCAAATGGCTCAACAAATGTGATTTTCCCATCATTGAATCTTTGTAAAAGGTGTTCGATTCTTCTAGTTAAATAAGTCATATCATTTTTCGCAATGAATATTGCAACCTAACGGTGAATGTATATACGCGGCGCCGATGGTGCGGCGCGCATCCCAGCGTCCGTACCATTCTGTAGATAGTGCGCAATTTTGCCTGTTTAACGTAGATAAACGCGCAATATTGCCTGATATCTGCTTATTATAGTGGAGGGAACTGATAATTTGGGTATTTAATGGCTTTCTGGTGCAACCTCGGTGCAATTAAAATGGGAATGATGAAATCCAGGTCAAAAACACCTGGTATTTTTGGTTTTAGTTCAGATTTCACCCCTAAAAGATGTGAGAAAGCTCAGTAAAATAAGCGGGCGTCTGATTAAAGATCAGGTGTTTATATTAGGCGTCTGACAGCCAGTCAGTGATTTAGTCGCCTTTTTAGAAGATTTTGCGATCGACGCTAACCACAGACGGATTACTAACTTGCGTCAATTCTCGAATGCGTGACCTTGTATCCCATTCTTCGCAAATCTTTACTGAACCGTCGTAGATTCACCTTGCTGAAAAATGGCAACGCTTCCTCCAAACTTCGCCCCTTCCAATTGACAGCGATTGCATATACCACTTCGATCTCCGATGGATTTACGGAATCAGTCTTAATGAAATTAAACTGATTCCTATAGGATGCGACTCCGAGCTTTCGCTCATTAGCAGCTTCGTCAATCTTTTTCACGCATGCTTTGCGATAATCAGCACTAGTCACAAGCAGATCACTGGAAACGAATCCTTGTGAGAATAGATGACTCAAACTAGATGAGCTTAGCTTGCGTTTAACATGAACCATCTGCTTGTCGGCTGTCAACACATCGCAGATCTCGATTGGACTGGTTCTTGATGATATACGCACGGTTTTCTTGTCTAGTAACAAATGGGTATCTGAATGATTTGCTGCATCTATGTTGTAATCACCCTCTTTTTTATCCCCCGGTGAGGACGGCAGATCCGCTGTAGATTTAGGTATGTCTTTGATCTCTCGATCAAGTGCTTCCATGAAATTTGGCTCGATCTCAAAAAAATCGCCTTCGCTCAGTATATATGTCAATCCATTATGCTCGATCTCGCCCGCTACGCACTTGTTTAACGGGCCACCACCTAGCTGCTCGTCCTTGTCATCGATGGCATAAAGTGTGAACTTTTTCTTGAGGTGCTCACCTTCGAAGTCTTGAAGTATGTCTTCATCATCAAGAAACGAAACTAACTGATCGATCTTTACTTCCTGAAATTCCTGATCAGGCAACCAGGATGCTTCAAGGTGATGTACTTCTTCCCAATTTAGAATTCTTGGAATTGTCAACGTCAGTCCCTCAAGGTCATTGTCGCGGATCCTTGAAGCGACCAGTTCTAGTAATTCGTCCTTAAGTTGACTGTCACTAATGGATAGAATCTTATCGATCCACTCGAAACGCTCTTTATAATTATCATCAATGGACAAATCGTGCAATATAAGACAGATTTCATCCAGTTCATCAATACTCTTTTCAATACGGACTGTCACTGAATCAGCTCCGGTCATCATGCTCCCTAGACTTGTGTCAAAAGGCTTGCCAGTTACGTTCTTCAAGAAATCCACATCAGCATCTACACCGAAAAATTCGAAAAGGGCATTTGAATCCGTTTGCCTTTTGGTGTGCAGCGTGTTATGCGAGACTGTCTTTGCTGTGACACTTCTAATCCGGTCTCCCTCATCATCCGGAACACCATCAGCGTACACTGCATTTAGGGTAGCCTTTAATCCAAAGTTGCGTTGGATCCGAGCAGGGTTAATTAAAAACCTGCCAGCGCCGAAAGTGCAGGCAAACCATCGACGTTTTCCACTCTGAGTCTGGCTGAGAATCAACGCTCCGCTATGAGAACACGACTCAGGTAAGGATAAATCTGGAAATCCGGGTTTGAGAAACGCTTCCCAGCCTGGTGGTTTCTCTTCGCCCTGCTTGATGAATAGTTTTGCGTTGTATCCAATTGAAGAATCGATACTGCTAATATCGAGGTCTGATATATCCTTGATGAATTCATTGTAGGCTGTATCGGATACTCCTCTCTTGGTGCCTAGATAGAAAACGGTAACAGGTTGTTTCGCCATATTTCCCTCCAGCAGAATGATTAGTTCATCAAGTTATTATGTTCAACTGATATCCTCAACACTCGTAGAAGAATTCATTATCAGATCATTTCTTGGGAGGAGAAATTCTCTCCCAGGTGTGGCCGGGTTTTTGAGTTGGTGGGAGTGGTTTATCCCCGGGTTCAATAGTAACTTGTCTCGGTTTAGATACTTCTCCCCCTTGTGGACCGCGCTCAATATATTCTCCAGGCCTTAATGGATTCTCTCCAGGTTTCTGAATTTTTGCCATTTGTACCTCCGAATATGAATAGTAGTAGAGTCGTAAAATTGAATCTGCCGGATATTTGCTAATTCAAACCCTAATTTTACATAATAAGAGTCTCCTCAAAGGTCTCCTTTTGGAGCAACATTCTAACAATTCAGGTTGTATTGCAGGTTGGGAGGAGCGTATATTGCTGAAGAAAATAAAGCCGCCAAACCAGTTGATTTGGGTGGGTTTCTGGTGCAACCCTGGTGCAATAAACGCGAAAATCACCTTGTTTTAATGCCTAAACGGGTATATGAAGTATAGATTTACCCTCTAAAAAGGAGGATAAGAGAGGAAAAAAGTGCTGGCGTCTGACATGAGATCAGATGAATTCTTAGAGTAACTGACAAAATGTCAGATAGATAAGTTTACTAGGAGATTGCTTTTAGATCTGTTAGCGTTCGTTATGTTGTAATCTAGTCACATTGCCCCTATACTTATAACTAAACATAATAAGATTGCATTATTTGCTTAGGATACCTTATGGCACAAACTGACACAAAATTTTTCACTAATGAGCCTGATGCGACCCTCTTGGCCCGATTCAAGAAAACACTCAAAGATGTGCAATTCTTCGAATCCTTGGTTGGTTATTTTCAAACATTCCACCCTTATGAATTCCTCTGAGGGTCCATCTAGCCATAACGGGGTTGCCTTCAGAGATAATATCGTCAATATTGAAATCTGGTTGGTCAATTACTTCATGCCATAATTTGACTTTTTCTGTATGCCAATCCTGGGCAATTTCCTTAGGACTGAAATTGTTTATATGGGCAATATGAGTTGGGGAAAGATTTTATTGATAATAGAGATATCTTTCACTAAATACAAATCTATCCAGTATTGTTGTGTGATTTTTTTTGGAATATTCCCGGAAAACGCCAAAACTCCCAGGGATCACCGCATAATTTCATAAAATTATTATCACCCCCTGTTGACAAAATACATAAATATGCTATTATAAAGTCACACGTGTGACGTGTCACGCGTGACTACGCTGGTTTCCACGCCATTCACCCTGAATACATGTCAGTCAGATTTCAGTTCCTTCTTACTAAAATAAGATGTATCTGCCCCAAAAACACAAAAGGAATATGAAATGCTCCCTCCACCCAATGAACAACTTGATTTTTCAGGAAGATTTGTTATCGGTACAGGAGGTGGTCGCGGTATTGGCGCTGGCATTGCCCTCCGTTTTTCTGAAGCTGGTTTAGCTGTTATTAATAACACAAGATCCCTAGCAAGTGATTGGGCTGAATATAATAATGTCAACGCAGTGTGTCCTGGTGATGTTGCCACACCTATGCTTTTCGAAGTTGCTGAATGGATATCGAGTCGCTCCGGTGGTGACCCCAAGGAATTACTTGAAAATATGGTGAACCCGCAATTTAAACGCCACATCCCGCCAATTGAAGTTAGGAGAACGGTGGCTTTTCTTTTATCCGACTATGCAACAATCATTCGAGGTCAAGCTATCAACATTGATAGAGGCGATACACTTTTCTAGAAAGAAGGAGAAGATTCAATTATGTAATTTGCCTTTGGAAAAACAATACAATATGATATGTTTGACTAACGTAAAAGAGAAGAAATGAGCAAGAAATTAATTTTTTTTACTAACCTTGGATTCAAGTTACAAGTGCAACATCACTTAGTTCGAAAAACACTATTTCAGGTGTTCTGATACCCAGACATTTTCTTGGTCTAGAATTTAATCGCATTTCAGCAAATAGTACCTTATCATCTTGTCTTGGTTCAGCGTGAAATGGAAAAAGGACCATTAATAAATAGACACTCCTCA
>CAZHHT010000112.1:0-10803 GCA_964532455.1 uncultured Anaerolineales bacterium | reverse complement strand
GATGGAGCGGGAATTGATCTTTCCCTGCTGGAGCACATTAGCCCGGTTGGGTGGGCACTCTCCGTTCAGTTTGTATCCTTCACCTCTAGCAGTGAGTTAATAGCAATCTCCAAACCGTAACTTTCTGTTCAAATGCCCCCGCTGATCCTACTGTAAGGTATTATTAGACGAGATATTTGGAAGAGATTGCTTCATGAACGAAATAATTTGGGCTTATGATTTTGGAGGAAGATCAAAATCACGTTGGCCAACAAAACATGACAATATTCTATGGTATGTAAAAGACCCTTCAAATTACACATTTAATTATGAAGATATGGATAGGATCCCGTACATGGCACCAGGACTAGCTGGAAATGAAAAAGCAAGAATAGGAAAAACTCCCACGGATGTATGGTGGCATACTATTGTTCATACAGCTGGAAGAAAGAAGACTGGATATGCCACACAGAAACCACTTGGGATAATTGAGCGTATTGTCAAGATACATTCTATGCCTGGAGATTTGTTATTGGATTTCTTTGCGGGAAGTGGAACACTTGGAGAGGCAGCGGGAAGAAATGATCGAGAATTTATAATGATTGATAAGAACACGCAAGCGATTCAAGTAATGGCGGATCGTCTATCGGTATATGAACCAATTTTCGATAATTGTGAATTTTTATTAGATATTTCTAAAGAGCTGAATGAATTTGTAAGGAAGCAGTTATCAGAGCTATAAAATACTTTTCAAAGACTTACTGCATAATCCGGAGTAAATCGTCCACTGATTCCGGAGCATGTCGTCCATTTTTGAGCAGTACCGGAATGGGTGGACGACATCAAACGGAATTCTAGAACAAGACTGGTCAGATCCAGAGTGGGGCTGCCAGGCGTCAGGCAAGGCAGGATCGGGCTGCACGAAATATCTACAGGAATTGCAAGAGATCTGCCGCTCCAGGTCGGGGTTCACTGCTTTGCGCGCGCTGGTCAAAATCACCCCAAATTCAGCGGTACGGAGCTGCTGTTTGCGGGCATGCTCGAGCAACAGATAATGCAATTTGTTCAGATCCTGATGATCGTTGCTGATCCGAACGTACCCCATGACTTTTCGCGACAAGACCCCTTTACCAGATAGTTATATTTTCTACTATTCTTTCACCTGCTGATTGATATTATAATCGGTTCATTATTGTCTATCAAAGAGTCAATTATTCAAACTATTGTTTCTTTGGTAATGATCCCCTTTATTCTAATATCGGAAACCCTGGCCCCGCGACTATAAACAGGTGCATACGAATGGCCCCACATAATGTCGAAGATAGCTCCAAGCGCTTACATATCATCAGCGCCAATGAGGTTGCCGTAATATACGATCTTCCCAAGTTTACGGCAGAAGATCAGGCCCACTTTTTCTCGCTGTCTGCCCATGAGCGCGCCGTGCTGCCTCAATTGCATACCTATACTTCGCGAATCTTCTTCATTTTGCAGCTCGGCTACTTCAAAGCTGTTCGGCAGTTTTTTGTGTTCAAGCTTGGAGAAGTTGTCCAGGATGTTACCTGGATTCAACAAACCCACTTTCATCTTGATACCAATAAATCGCTTTCCGCTATCATTCTGGTAAGTGACTTCTCCGACCCAAATTTGGCACTCGCTCTCCGCTATTAAAGAGGTTGAATGATAATTGTTGGAAAATGTATTCGCATATTGTAAAGGGCTACACCTACTGATTTACACCGCACAGGCAATTCACATAATCAATCAACATAATCAAACTTCGTGACAGGCAACCCAATGACCAGATTTTATTTCTCGCCAGACAGGCATTTCAGTCTTGCAATGCGTCTTGGTAAGCGGACAGCGAGGATGGAAACGACAGCCAGGAGGAGGGTTTGAGGGGCTGGGTGGATCGCCTTTCAAAATAACTCGTCGGCGCGTCTTAGCCTTTTCTGGATCAGGGATCGGTACTGCAGAGAGAAGCGCCTGAGTATATGGATGTTGAGGAGTATTATATAGATCATTGCGATCAGCCAATTCAACTATTTTCCCCAAATACATAACCGCCACTCGGTCACAGATGTGCCGCACTACACTCAGATCGTGAGCAATGAAAAGGTAAGTCAATCCAAACTTTTTTTGTAGATCTTCCAATAAATTGACCACTTGAGCCTGAATGGAGACGTCCAATGCAGAGATTGGTTCGTCACAAACGATAAAGTCTGGGTTAGAAGCAAGGGAGCGAGCTACGGCAATCCTTTGGCGTTGACCACCAGAGAACTCATGTGGGTAGCGGTTAAGATACAACGGATTTAAACCGACTAGTGCAAGTAGTTCTTCAACCCTCTGGTGCATCTGTTTTCCTTTGCCAAGTTTATGCACTACAATTGGCTCACTAATAATCCGCGAAATTGTCAATCGTGGATTCAATGAAGAAAATGGGTCTTGGAAAATCATCTGCATTCGTTTCCGAATTAAACGCAACTGCTTACCTTTCATTTCGGCCATATCGATATCATCAAAGGAAACTTTCCCCGCTGTAGGGCGGTAAAGCCGAATGATGGTTCTTCCAGTAGTAGTCTTTCCACACCCACTCTCACCAACCAGTCCTAAAGTTTCCCCCCGAAATATCTCAAAGGAAATACCATCGACCGCTTTGATCGATCCTATCTGTCTTTGAAAAATACCCCTTTGCGTTACAGGAAAATATTTCTTCAATCCGCTAATCTTAACCAACGCATTGCCATCTTTCATCGTTCGTTCCTTGTACGTATATCAACCCAACAAGCCACTTTGTGATCGGCTGATATGGACAACAATTCAGGACCCTTTATCGCGCAGATTTCACGGGCAAAAGCACAACGAGGTAGAAAAGCACAACCTACAGGAACTTGAAAGCCATCGGGCGGCGCGCCCGGTATGGATTCTAAGCGTTCCCCACTTGTGTGATCTGCCCGTGGTAGTGAGCGAAGCAAAGCAATAGTATAAGGGTGTTGCGGTCGCTTAAAAATCTGAAAGACATCTGCTTCTTCCACGATCTGCCCAGCATACATCACCACCACTCGATCGGCCAACTCAGCGACTACTCCCAAGTCGTGCGTGATCCAGACCACAGACATACCCATCTGTTGTTGGATCTTCTTTATTAGTTCAAGTATCTGTGCCTGAATGGTGACATCCAAAGCCGTGGTCGGCTCATCGGCGATTAAAATACTCGGTGAACAAGCCAGCGCCGTTGCAATCAATACTCGCTGGCGCATTCCTCCCGAAAATTGGTGCGGGTAATCGTTGTAACGTTCTTGTGCCTGAGGGATGCCAACCAGCTCCAGCAGCTCAATGCTGCGCTTGAAGGCTTCTTCCCGGTTGACACCCAAGTGATGAATCTGCGCCTCACTAATCTGGTGTCCGATTGTAAACAAAGGGTCCAGCGAAGTTAAAGGGTCCTGAAAAACCATTCCAATCTCTGCACCACGAATTTTTTGGATTTCAGAATCTTCCACGCTTAGTATATCTTTGTCTTTATATATGATTTCTCCGTCTACTATTCTCCCAGGTGGTTGTTGAATCAAGCGCATTACTGAAAGCATAGTAACGCTTTTGCCACAACCGCTTTCTCCCACAATCCCCAATGTTTGTCCTTTCGGAATCGCGAACGAAACCCCATTAACCGCGTGAATTATGCCATCAGGTGTATCAAATTCTATAACAAGGTTGCGAATCTCTAGCAGCGATTCCACTATCGTCACCTACCTTTTACTCGCCAGCGCATTGGTGCTAAGCGCACCCCTAAAACCATCGCGGGAAACCAAACCATTACTATCATTCTGCTCCTCTCGCTACTTCAATAAAACCATCAAACAATGCCCGCATGTCTGATTTCTCTGGCAAACATTCTGGATGCCATTGAACAGCAAGCCCAAAAGGATAATCTTGGAGTTCGACTGCCTCTGCCAACCCATCAGGAGCCCAAGCCGTTGACACCAAGCCCATACCCAGTTTTTTTATTCCCTGGTGGTGCATGCTGTTGACAGATATTTGGGTCCTCCCAAGAATTTTATACAACTGGCTGTCACGTCTAACTTCAACCGTATGTGCTAAATAGTCTCGCGGGTGACAAGGAAAACATTGGTGTTCTAAAGCATTTTCAACCTGATCCAAGACATGACTATATAATGAGCCGCCAAAGGCCACATTCACAATCTGAAGTCCACGACAAATCCCTAATAATGGCTTTTTTCGTTCAACAACTTCATGTACTAAATTTTTTTCATTTCTGTCGCGTTCAGTATCTGCCTTACTGACTTTTTCATGCGCTTCGCCTTCATATAGATCAAGACCAACATCTCCACCACCGGTAAAGACAATCCCATCCAAATGCACTAGCAAAGTCGAAAGCATTTCTTGTGGGAGATTAAGCGGAACCAAAACAGGTACACCGCCAGACCGAATTATAGAATTGGCATAAGCTCTAGAAGAAGCTATCATTGGGATCTGGTGGCTTGGACTAAGAAGATTACGGGTAGTCAACCCAATTAAAGGTGTAGGCAAAAAAATCCTCCGTATATCCTGTTGTGTTGTCTCGCCTGCCAATTAGCGCACTGGCTTATCAATTAATTCCCGAAGAAATTCCGCGATTCTTTCTAAAACCGTATCGACCATTACTTGCCCAAATTCCTCGCTCCATTGTGTTGCATCACCTAAAGCGCCATTCGCAGTCATCTCATCAAAACGATATGGCATTGATATCCGGGCAGGATATTTTGAGCTGGTATAGATCAACGGTTGTTGATTAAATTTTCCGGCTTCTAAGCAGTTTAGGCGCACTATAGATGGCGCCAGAATCATTGCCTGGCTGACTTCAACTTCACAGGCATGACCAGTAAAACGACTCCCGGTTGATTTGTTACATATATCAGCAACAATAGGAGTAATACCTGAAATTGCAATTTCTACATCGTTGTGCATTTTAAATTCACTTGCAACGACCTGTAGTAGTGGGTTATTGCCACCATGACCATTGATGATCAAGAACTTACGGATACCGTGATGGAGTAAACTAGTCAAGATATCTTCCACAACCGCCATAAGGGTTCTCGGTTTCAGCGACAAGGTTCCAGGAAACCCAAGATGGTGTTGAGATTGACCATAATTTATCGTAGGACAAATAATTGTTTCGGGGTGTAATTGACTCGTCAGACGCCGAGCAATTTCATAAGCGCGCACAGCGTCAGTGCGCAGCTCAAGATGCGGGCCGTGTTGCTCACAACTTCCAATTGGTAGTAAAGCAACTTTTATTGTTTTTAGCGCCTCTTCTACCTCAGGCCATGTCATGTGATCGAGTTCAAATAAATTCTCAGTCAAAATAAAACCTCCTATATGCTAGTTGAGAAAAGTTGGAAATTATTGATTGTGATGAGGGTCAAAAGCATCACGAAGACCATCTCCAATAAAGTTTATGCTCATAACAGCTAAAAAAATAGCTAACCCGGGAGCAATCGTAACCCAAGGAGCTGTACTTAGTTGCTCTTGTGCTTCCCGAAGCATATTCCCCCAAGTAGGCGTAGGGGGTTGCACACCCAAACCCAGAAAGCTCAATGTTGATTCAGTAATAATTGATCCGGCGATCCCCAAAGTTGCCGATACAATGATTGGGCTAAGTATATTTGGTAGTAAATGATAATAAATAATTCTTAATGAAGTAGCTCCACAAACTTGTGCAGCCAGTACGAATTCAGAGTTTTTTACCGACAATATCGTCCCTCTAACCAGTCGAGCTGTGGTCATCCAGCGCACCATACCAATGATTAATATAATAGTCATCAGATTATAGGGAAAAAGAGTGCTGAGAAGAATCAATACAAAAAGGGTCGGTAGGCTAAGCATCAAATCAATCAACCCACTGATGATATCATCCAATTTACCGTCAAAATAACCTGCAAGTGATCCAAAAGTTGTGCCAACAACGATTGCAACCAGCATGGCAAGCACCCCAATTGTTATCGAGATTCTACCGCCATAAAGAACACGAGTCAGAAGATCGCGTCCTAGCGAATCTGTTCCCAGGAGGTGTTCAGGTGTCGGAGAGGATGACATATTGGGTAGATCAAGTTGGTCAAACTCATAAGGAGTAAGCGTTGGAGCAAAAACAGCACCCAATACTAATAAAACAATAGCGGTTAAACCAAACATTGCCATTTTATGACGCGTAAAACGACGCCAGCCTTTTAACCAAATCCCATCAACATGCGCATGATCAGCAAGCTCAATAATATTAGCCGACGGTATATTTTTGGGATTCACCGATATCTTACTCGAGGATCAATAACGGCATACAATAAATCGGCGGACAAATTAGAAAACATTACAAGGACTGCACTTATTATAATAATACCCATTAAAACAGGATAGTCACGAGCCAAGGCTGAATCCCAAAAAAGTCTTCCCATGCCTGGCCAGGCAAAGATCGCTTCAGTGACGACCGCGCCAGTAAACAGTCTTGGCAATTGCAAAGTTACAATAGTGATGAATGGTATAGCTGCATTCTTCAAACCATGCGTCATAATCACTCGCTTCTCTGATATGCCTTTTGAACGAGCAACTAGCATAAAGTTTTGATGCAAAATATCTAACATGCTTGCTCGAAGATATCTCAAGTAAATACCTGCTGTAACAACAGCTATTGTCAGGCATGGTAAAACAAGATGATGCAACCGATCAACGATTGAAAAAGGTTGTCCAATCGTTGCCATTCCGCCCGCCGGAAATAGCGGCCAGTTCACAGCAAACAATATAATAAATAATAGTCCCAACCAAAAAGTGGGCATAGAAAGACCGAAAAAAGCAACGGCTGTTGCCAGATAATCAAAGAAAGAATATTGCTTAACTGCACTGATAATGCCGAGTGGCACAGCAATCAACAATGCCACCAACATAGAACTTCCCATCAAGTAGACTGTATTCATCAGCCGAGAAATGACAAGTTCCAAAACCGGTAACTTGCTAGAGAATGAAAACCCCCAATCGCCGCGAATGAACTTCCCAAGCCACTTTAAGTACTGTATTAAAACAGGTTGGTCAAGTCCAAGTTGGTGTTTTAGAGCTTCAATATCCTCTGGTCGAACATCTGGATCTTCCGAATAAGCAGCTAGGGGCCCACCCGGCATAGCAACCAGTATGGAATATGCGAGCATACTCAAAATGATGAGCAAGAAGAAAGAGATAAGTATATGGCGTAAAATATAGTGTGTCATTATCAGTCCTCATAGATAAGGGGCTGTCTGAAAAGTCCATAATTTTCGAACAGCCCCCCACCTAGAGATGGATTTTGGGTACATTCTGAGGTTCTTCCCCCACTTTTGGGGGTAATATATACCAAAATATGATTGTTGTCCCCCACCTATCTTACTTTTAGGACAGCCCCGTATCTATTAAGGGTCTATGTCATTACTCAGAAATCATATTCCAGTTCTGGGTATCCCAAGTAAGGTTCTCCCAAGCGTTAACTGTATAACCGACAACTTTGACGTTGAATACATTGATGTTCAGGCGAGCATACAACATAATGTGAGGCAAATCCTCTGCTATCAGGCCGGCCACATTATTGTATTCAGCTCGACGAGTATCCAAATCGGGATTGCTGCGGGCTGCGTCCAGGGCGGCATCAACCTCAGGGTTCGAGTAGTGTGAATAGTTTGCACCCTTGCCTCCATTCTCATCAGCTGGAATCTGGGAAGAATGAAAGTAGCTGAAAAGATGCGCATCTGGATCAATTTTGGGTCCAGTGGCATAGAGCAAAATATCAAAATTCCCTGTTGCTCTTGGTGAGTCATCTGCCCAGGAACCAAATAAGACGCTAGACGCTACATTGTTGATCTGCAAATCAATTCCAACTGCTTTGAAATACGATTGAAGCACTTGCTCGATTCGCTCTCGGAGCGAGTTCCCAGAAGTACTCATAATAGTAAGTTGGAGCAGCTCCTCACCTTTTTCACGAATTCCATCACCATCTGTATCTACCCAACCAGCCTGATCTAACAATTCATTAGCTAAAACTGGGTCATATTCACTTAAGGGTATCGTATCATCTGCTGCCCAACCAATTGGGATCGGAGAATTAATCAACTTGCCTTGACCAAATAAAAACGCCTCGACGATTTGTTGTTTATCAATCGCTACATTTATTGCTTGGCGCACTTTTATATCGCCTAAAGCAGGGTGGGCGAGATTGAGTATGAGACGCTCAATATTAATTGATGGTGAAACCCACAAATCCAGATGCTCCTCTTCTTCAATCTGAGGAATTAGATCCGCCACCAAATCCCACATTACCTCAACTTCTCCTGTCTTAAGCATAGACACACCTGTCTCACGACTGGGTACAATCTTAAAAATTAACTGGTCAAGATAAGGTTTTCCAGCTTCTCTGTAATACGGATTGGGAGTAAGGATAATATAATCTCCCGGTGCCCACTCATCAACCATAAAGGGGCCGGTCCCAACTGGGCTTCGGTTAAAGTCAGCGCTGTTTATATCTGGTGTACTACCCAGCACATGCTCGGGCAACACATACTCGAACAGTGTAAGGTAAGGGGCGTAGAATTCAGCAAAACGAATAACAACTGTCACATCATCAATCGCCTCTATGCTCTCAATTTTGTCGTACCCAGACCGAGTAATTACCTGATTCTCTGGATTCATTATCGCGTTCCAGGTAAACACAACATCCTGTGCCCTTACTGGATCTCCATCGCTCCACAATATATCAGATTTAAGGAGATAAGTCACCTCAAGACCATCTTCCGAGACACCACCATTTCCAATCGTTGGAACTTCGCGAGCCAGGATCGGATAATAATTCCCTTCTGGGTCAATGCCAAGCAGGCCTTCAAGAATAGTTTTCATTACCCGTGTGGCAGCACCTTGCTTGATCAAATATGGATTAAGAATTGAAGGTTCCTGGAATAAAGCGACTCGAACAGAGCCTCCATGCGCAGGTTCTTCTGCAACAGGTTCAGCAGTTGCTTCCTCCACCGTACTGCTAGTTTCTTCTTTTGTGGCTACATCTTCTGTTGGTGAAGAAACGTAAGTTGGCTCTGAACTTTGTGAACACCCAACGAGAATGGCAACAACAAGAAAAAGAATTGTGGTCACCCATATATTCGTTCTTTTTTGAGACATTTCTTTCCTCCGTCACTATTTGGACAATTAATGCAAAATACAAAATTCAATTGCCGCACTTTACAATTTACATCGTCCACCTCCTACAATTCAAAAATTATTTTCCCAAGGTGGCTTTGATATATTCGCGTACTTTAGCTAAAGAATCACTGTTTGGAACATGCATAAGTTCAATAAGTTTTATGTCTGAAGACGCGCTTTTTTGCACAAAGTCTTTTAACACTGTAGTATGGAGAATGACAGAAACTTTTTTAATTAAGTATGCAAAAGCTTCTTTGTCGTTCGGGTCGCTATAAAGCACCTCTTGATCAGGGGGACAATATCGTTGGATAATTACTTGGTAATTATTAAAAGATGTATCGCGGCAAACTAAGCCAATCTTTGTATCCACGGGCAATAAAGTAAGACTCTCCAATGTCTGATTGCTAAGTTCGGAAATGAGAGACAAGGATTTAATCGATAACCCTGCAGTTATATCCTGAATTTCTCTAAAGTGAAAAAGTAGAGTGACACATAAATCAAACTCGCTAAGTAATTCTTGTGCCAGTTTTGGACTTGCGCGTAGTTCCTCAATCGATATAGATGAAACCATTGCATTAAGACCCGCAAGAGATGCCTGTATTAGCGATTCATACTTATGCATAGCATCGCTTATACCTATAAATACGATTTGAATTCCTCGCTCTCGCAAAGTAATTCGTTCTTCAAAAGCTTCTCGAATATCATCGAAAGAAAATCCCTGCTTTATACTTTGTGTGATCACAGTATCAAATAATACCGTGTCAATCATTTTGTGAGGTTTCATAAGTTCTTTGTTCTTATGAAATTGTGTACCAAGTTGAGGGACAAAGGTCCCCCGACCTCTTTGGGTTTCTAGAAGATTTTTCTGCTGAAGATCTTTATAAGCTTGTTGGACAGTTGTGGGAGCGATTTGTAACTGCCCAGCCAATTCTCTCACAGAAGGAAGTTGTGTTCCACTTGGAAGAAAACCAGTCCCAATCATATATTCAAGCCGCGATCGAAGTTGGACATAAAGAGGGACAACACTATCGGAGTCTAAAACAATTTGCAAAGGCACTGTATTTTCCTTTTGTGTAAAATCCAAAACTGACTCCTCTGAAATAAGGTTGTTTTTTGAAAATGTTATGGGCCAGTGCCCCACCTTTGGGCTAAATAATGCCTAATTTATGGGACGGTATCATTATTATTACCTGTTTTTGGGGATGTTTGTCCCACTATTAAATATCCATTTACCTTTTTTCAGCAGAGCCAAAACTCTATCTTATAAATAGCTTTGGATTTAATCAAGCAAACCGATAACTTTTAGTCACAATTAGATCGGATTTTATCCGTAAGAGATAGTGTCTCTTTCTGTAGAGTATACTGGTGTACTGCTACATCAGTATACTCTACACTATAATTATCTGTCAAGCATATTGTATAGAATTGGTCAAGTATCATCCCACGCGCGTTGAACAAAATCTACTTCAGTAGGCTCAAAAAGAGAAAAGTAGATATTGAAAATTATACAGACAACAAACCCCCTGTGAACAGATGATCACCACCTGAGTAAACGGAGAGATTTAATCCCTAACTGGGTACCTCCCATTTTCGCGCGTAAATATCCGCTAAGAGAGCGGCGAATCACTC
>CAZHHT010000111.1:0-11009 GCA_964532455.1 uncultured Anaerolineales bacterium | reverse complement strand
ACCTGCCTCGGTCATTCTATCAATAACCTCGTCAGGGACAAGAATACCGGGAACCTTATTTTTCATATACTTGGCCATCCCAGGGCTTTTTAATGGTCCAACCCCCGCAAGGATAAAGGCTTCTTTGTGAACACCCAGATCCCTGACTTTTTCCATGTATTTTTCGAAGGCTGGTACGTCATATACCAGCTGTGTTTGGATGAAGTTCGCGCCGGCCTTTATTTTTTTCGCCAGGCGCAAGGGCCTGAAATCAATCGGATCAGCAAAAGGAGCTGCCGCGGCGCCTAGCAGGAACCCGGCATTTGGCCCTTTTATTTCATCTCCACATTGGAAAATCGCTTTGTCGCGCATCTCTTTCATCATTTGAACCATCTGTAGAGAGTCCATGTCAAAGACATTTTTTGCAGTGGGGTGATTGCCAAAAATTTGATGATCGCCAGTCAGACAAAGCAAATTACGCATACCTAAGGCATGGGCACCCAGCAAATCAGCTTGTATCGCTAGCCGGTTGCGATCGCGACAAGTCATTTGGATGACAGGCTCTAAACCTTCCTGGAGAACCAACATGCCAGCGCCGATGCTGGACATCCGCACGATGGCTGTTTGGTTATCGGTTAGGTTGACTGCATCTACATAACCTGCTAGCAACTTGGCTTTTTCCCTAATGATTTCTGGGTCGGCATTCTGAGGAGGGCCGAGTTCTCCTGTGACGGCAAACTCTCCTGATCGGAGGACTTTTTCAAGATTGGAACCTACAAGGTAGCCGTTGTCTTTTTCACTCATTACTATTCCTCCAATGGTTACGCTTCGTCCTCAATTAATCTCAAGTCCTGTCGGACGATCTTGCGAGGTCCGCCGTCCCTTGATTTATCCCAATTTTTGGGCGGCTGGATTTCTAACAGAAGATCAAGTTTTCCCTTGCTTTCCAGACGGTCGTAAATTAACTGCCAGGCGCAAGGGACTTCCGGGTCGATTTCGCAGTGCCCGTCTTCAGATCCCCCGCAGGGACCATTCAGGAGGGATTTTGAACAGCGGGCGATGGGGCAAATTCCCCCGGTTAAACCAAGGATGCAGTCTCCACAGGCAGCGCAGCGTTCTTCCCAAACACCTTGTTCTGTAGGAAGACCCAGGAATGAAGTGTTCAAACCCGGAACGACCCAGCAGTCAGGGAAGTGTTCAGCTATGGCTTGAACGCCAATCCCACAGCCCAGGGAAAGCACGATATCCGCTTCGGCAATTTCTTTTTCGATCTCGTCAAGATATTCCCATTCACACTGCCGTTGAACAGTGATATCGGTGATTTCCTGCGGATGACCGTTGAGTTTTGATGCCATTCTCAGTGAAGAAGCCAAGATTTGTGCCTCCCGGTCGCCTCCTGCAAAACACACAGTAACACAGGTACCGCAGCCCACGACGAGCACCTTTTCGGCATCTCCAATCAATCCTTGAATTTCGGCTAGTGGTTTTTGTTCAGCAATGATCATCAAATTCTCCTAATATGGGGATTGTGCATAATGAGTAAATATTTAAACCGGTTTCGGATTTCGAAAAGGGTTGGGTCCGATAGTTTGAATTAATTCAGTCATTTCCTTGGCCTTCTGAGCAAATTCAGCCGCCATGGCAGCTGACATGTAGAACATCTGCACCCGTTCTGGATTGATACCAATTTCCTCTAATATGGATTGGAGATACTCAACTCTCTTTTTAGCGCGTAGATTACCTTCCAGGTAATGGCAGTCTCCGGGCAGTCAACCTGCCACCATCACCCCGTCCACGCCGTCTTCAATCGCTTTTAGCGGTAAAAGAATGTCAATCAGTCCAGTACAGGGGATTTGAACAATTTTGACCTGGGAGGGATATTGCATCCTTAACCCTCCCGCTAAATCTGCAGCGTTATACGCACAATGGGTACAGCTGTAGGCGACGATTTGGTATTCGTATTCTGCGCCAGGTTCAATCAAGGTGTTATTTCTCCTTAGATTATTATCAATAATTTTAATAAGTGCCTTCAGGCACCGCGTTCTCAGCAGCCGGACCGGAATTAAGGGTCCAGGACAGGGATGAGGACAGATTCCGGGTGAACAAGGGCATGGACTTTGGCAATCATTTGGGCATCAGTAAAATGCATCAGTTGAATAGCTTTCGCCGGGCATTCTGCTGAACAAATACCACATCCCTGGCAGACTGCAGGTTCGATATAGGCCGCTCCTAAAATTCCGCCTACGCCAACCAGATCTGGTTTGATAATAGGGACTTCAAAAGGACAGACCCGAACACATGTCAGGCAGCCGGTACACTTTTGCGGATCTACAACTGCCACCCTTCCCCCTGCGAGGAGAGAATCCTGACTAAGTACCCGGAATGCCCGGGAGGCAGCAGCCTGTGCTTGGATCATACTCTCATCGATAAGTTTGGGATAGTGAGCCATGCCAGCCATAAAGATCCCTTCCGTGGCAAAGTCAACCGGGCGAAGTTTAACATGCGCTTCCATGAAAAACCCTTCATTGTCGATCGATACCTTAAACTGATTGGCGAGATTTTTTGTGTCAGGATTGGGGATTACCGGCATGGATAAGACAACCAGATCCGGATGGAGCTCTACCATCTGCCGGAGAGGTTTATCCCAGGCTAAGACGGTTAAGAAATCTTCACTGGAATTTGGAAGTTGGCTGATCTTGACGTCTGGTTTGTGATCCTTGTCGTAGCGAATAAAGATTACACCTTGTTCGCGAGCTTCGGTATATAAACGTTCTTTAAATCCATAAACTCTGATGTCTTTATACAAAATGGTAACTTGAGTATTCGGTTTTTGTTTCTTAATGGCCAGCGCATTCTTAAGAGCAATAGTACAGCAAATTCTGGAGCAGTAATTTTCAGCGGGGCCGACACATTGGATCATCACGATGGAGTCAGGGTCACTGTCGAGAGGACCGAGTTTATAATCGGTTATGATCTCTTCGAATTTCTTCTGGGTGACAATCCGCGGATCGCTGCCATATCCATACTCTGGACCTTCGTATTCCTCACCGCCCGTAGCGAGGATCACAACACCATGTTCGATGATTTCTTCCCGACTGTGTCCATCTTTGATCGTACTTGAAAAATTTCCCTTAAATCCGGTAGTATCACTAACCTGAGAATCGAGGTGGACGGTGATCTTTTGATTGGAGTCAACCCGGCGGATAAGTTCGTTCAGGATATACTGGGGATCTTTACCATTCAGCGGGGTGAAAATATGGCGGAGGTTGCCTCCAAGTTCAGGACTTTTTTCTACAAGATGAACCGGGAAACCGCTTTCTGCCAGTGTCAGAGCAGCAGTCATGCCTGCTACGCCTCCACCCACGACAAGACCGTGTTTATCAATGGGGACATCGAAAGTCTTTTGGGGTGATAAGAGAGCTGCCCGGGCTACCGACATCCGCACAAGATCCTTTGCCTTGGCAGTGGCTTTAGGATTATCATTAGAATGGACCCAGGAGCATTGGTTGCGGATGTTCGCCATTTCAAATAAAAATGGGTTCAACCCAGCTGCCCGGATGCTGTCCTGGAAGAGGGGTTGGTGGGTAAGGGTTGAGCAGCTCGCCACCACAACTCGATTCAATCCTTTTTCTATGACAGTCTCTGTGATATGTTTGATGCTGTCCTGGGAACAGGTATAGAGGTTCTCTTCTGCATGAACTACATGGGGCAGAGTTTTGGCGTATTCGGTCACCCCCGGGACATCCAGATAACCGCCGATATTAGTACCGCAATGGCAGACAAAAACGCCCACTTTAGGTTCTTCAAGACTGACGTCCTTTTCGGGCGGGTACTCTTTGGTTGTTGTTAGAGAGAACCGGGATTGACTGAGAATACTTCCAATAGCTCCAGCGGCGGCGCTGGCTTCCACGACAGATTCTGAAATATCTTTTGGTTCCCGGAAAGGACCAACCGCATAGATTCCTCGACGGCTGGATTCAATCGGGTTGAATTGAACTGTGTGACAGAAGCCATAATCATCCAGCTCGATGCCCAACTGCCGACCCAGACCCCGGACGGATTCCGATATTTCCATCCCTACGGATAGAACCACCAGGTCAAACTCAGCCAGGATGCGCTCGAGTTGATCTCCTTCATCGTCAGCATAAATAAAGGAAAGATTGTGGGTTGCAGGATCTTCGCAGATTCCCGAGATTCGTGAGCGGTGGTACTGGATACCATATTTATCTTTAGCACGCTGGTAGTACTGCTGGTACCCTTTTGAGAAAGCTCTCATATCCATCAGGAAGATATGAAGGTCAAGTTCGGGGTAGTGATCTTTGGCAAGAACGGCTTCTTTTGTGGCATACATACAGCACACGGAAGAGCAGTAGTCGTGATTTTGATCACGGGAACCGACGCATTGTAAAAAAGCAACTCGTTTTGGAAGAGTGTTGTCTGAGGGGCGCTCCAGATGCCCCAGAGTAGGTCCTGAAGCTGAAATCAGTCGTTCGAACTGCATCGAGGTGATCACATTTGGATAACGTCCGAACCCGTATTCTTGGGAAAGTTCTGCCTGGTAGGTTTGGTAGCCGGGAGCAAGGATAATTCCCCCGACATTAAGAAATTTTTCCTGGGCGAGCATATTGAGATCAATTGCATCAGTGCCGCAGGCAATAACACAGGAATTACATTCAGAGCAAATACCGCAGGATAAACATCGAGCGGCTTCTTCCTGGGCTCGTTCCTCATCGTATCCCTGGACAACTTCATTAAAATTAGTTATGCGGTTTTCGATTGGTATTTCTGGCAGTGGTACGCGAGGTTTCCGTTTGAGTTCACCTCGGACAACGCGGTCTTCAAGATCCTGTTGAGACAACTCAACCACAGGTAGAGGAGGTTTAGGGGCTGGCTCGAGAGGTTTACCCTGAAGATAGCGAATGATTGACCGGGCTGCTGTGTGGCCGCTGGCAATGGCCTCAATAACAAAGGCAGTTCCTGCAATACTATCTCCTGCAGCAAAAACACCTTCTCGGGTGGCAGCATACGTGTTGGGATTAATCGCAATAGTCTGCTGTTCCGTTATACCTACACCCGCATCATCCGGAATGAATGCAAGACCTGCACGCTGTCCAACCGCGAAGATAACGGTATCACAAGGAACAAAGTGTTTCGTATCAGGAATTGCAACGGGTTTGGGTCTGCCTGATTTATCAATTGATCCTGATTCTGTATCTACACACCAAACTCCGGCAAGGGTTCCATCGCCGTTGCCAACTATCTCTGTGGGATTTGTCTGAAAATGGAAGATAATACCTTCTTCTTTTGCATGTCGGATTTCTTCCTCACCAGCTGATGCGTCTTCAGCCCGGCGCCGATAGATAACGTGCACTTCAGAGTTAAGCCGCAATGCAGTGCGGGCAACATCCATTGCGACATCTCCCGCTCCAATTACAGCAACACGATTACCAATTTTTGGATTTTGGCCTATTCTTACATCGCGTAAGAAACCGGTGCTGACAAGAACACTCTCTAAATTCGCTCCTGGAATTGGCGGGCGGATACCTTCATGGGCACCGACGGAAATCAGGACTGCTTTGAATCCCTGGTCAAAGAGGGCATCCAGGTCTTCCACTCTATGATTAAGTTTGAGATCAATGCCGAGGTCAACGATATCCTGGACCTCGCGCTCAATAATTTTTGTAGGTAAACGGTATTCAGGGACGCCTACTCTCAGCATCCCTCCAGCTACAGGCAGCGCCTCAAAAACAGTAACCGGGAAGCCTTCCCGGATGATATCCTGTGCTGCAGTTAAACCGCAAGGCCCCGCTCCTATTATGGCGACTTTCCGATCCTGGTGAAAAATCTCTGCCGGTGAGATTGGCTGGCGGGGATTTTCATAGACTTTGTCGGTTACAAATCTTTTTAGAGCCCTGATGTTGATTGGTTCATCAAGTTTTGCACGATTGCAGGCATCCTCGCAGCGGTGATTGCAGATTCTTCCGCAAATCCCTGGAAAGGGATTGTCCATCTTGATTACCCGGAGAGCGTCTTCCCATCTTCCAACTTGGATCAGGGCTATATATCCCTGTACGCGCTGGTTCACGGGGCAGGCATCACGGCAGGGAGCTATACCTGCTTTTTCGATAGCGTAGGCATTAGGGACTGCCTGGGGATAGAGCTTAAAGACAGCGTGTCTCTCATCAAGTCCTTCATTGAAAGGGTTTATTGTACTTACTGGACAAGCTTCAACGCAGTCGTTGCAAGCCACGCATTTTTCGATATCAATGTAGCGCGGTTTCTGGTAGACCCGGGCTGTGAAATTTCCGACATTGCCGGAGATATCCAGAACCTCGGCGTTGGTGAGAATCTCAATATTGGGATGGCTTCCAGTTTCCACAAGTTTAGGGGAAATTGTGCACATAGCGCAATCATTTGTAGGGAAGGTTTTATCCAGCTGCGCCATTTTTCCCCCGATGGCGGTTTCTTTTTCAACCAGATAAACTTTAAAGCCCTGATCAGCCAAATCAAGGGAAGCCTGCATTCCTGCGATACCCCCTCCTACGACCATCACGGCTCCAACAGGATTAGCAGATAGAGGCGGCCGAGGCGTTGAAGTCGACATTGTGTTTTATCTCCCTTCTACACCGGTATAAGTTACTAACGGGTCAGGCGATGATAGCAGCGGTGGTTAGTAAAACAACCAATAAAGTCCTACAGATATACAATTTGTCTGGATCGAGCAGGAGCATATTAAAGATTGGGAATCTTTAACCAGCCAGTTAATGGATGTGAATTTAATGACGCAACCGCCTATGCTCAAGGATTGAGGAGCGGTTTTACAAAAAAGATTGTAGTCCTCTGAACCTTGGCGTTCAAATACTGGTTCAGTTTTACCTTTCTTGGTAAAAAGGCTTTTCTAGTTGTTTTTCTCTGATAGCTCATTTTAACGTGGTGTGAATCGCTTGTCAATCAGGTAATTGATCCTACCCGAGTACCACAGGGCCGATTTCAGGAAGAACGTACCCTTTTCAGCGACGTTTTTCCTGATTGAGTTACTTCGCCAACACTCATGCCATTTCTGGTTTCAACAACCACTGCTTGTGCAGCATCATCGCTTTGGCGCGCGGGGAAAAATAGTTCAGGCTGGTAAGTTTAGGTTGAATGAATGGCGTCCACTAACTTCCTGACCCCAGCCAGGATGTTTTCCTGGCCTTCATCGTCCAGCAGGCTGTTGATTTCGATGACGTCAACCAGTTGGAAGGGACTTTCTTCCAGCTTGGGTTTCAATTGCTTGCTGACCATGCCACCCCAGCCAAAAGTTGAGAGCAGGAGCATGGGTTTTTCGTAGGCGACTTTATGCAGTATTTCGTCAATGATGTAAGCCATTAGTGGGAAAACACCTGCCTCATAAGTCGCAGTGGCTAGAATGACAGCTTCGCTATCTGGAATTTGACCTAGAATATCAACCAAATCGTCGCGATGTTCGTCGGTGATCCGCAAAACTTCAGGATTGAAGCCGCGCTTTTTCAAGTCGTCAATGGCGACTTGGATTGATTTTTCTACAAAGCCATACATGGACGAGTAAACTACGACGACCTTTCCCTTTACGGGAGTTCCATTAGCCCAGTTGGTGTAGGCGTCCATGATTTGGGATGGATTCTTGCGCCAGAGTAGACCATGCGCTGGAAGAATCATCTTGGGAGCGGCTGCTTCGCCTTCGAGTTTGAGGAAGTTTTTACTGACATAGGATTTGTAGTGTCCAATAACAGAGGCGAAATATTCGCGCGCCAGATGCAGGAATTCATGCAGGTCGTCGCCATCATCGTCAAAGATGCCTTCGGGGATGCCGTAACTGCCAAATATATCGCCGCCGAATAAGAATCCGTCTTCAGGGATATAGGTAATCATACATTCAGGCCAGTGGAGCCAGGGCATTTGTCGGAAGGTCAGCTTTTTGCCGCCAATTTCCAGCACTGTATCATCCTTTACGGTCTGGAAATTGGGGGCGAGCCCATAAAGGCTTTTAATCAATCGTTCAGTGAAAGGATGGCCCCATACTTGGACGTGCTCTCCGATGGTCTCCAGGACTGCAGGCATCGCGCCGCTGTGATCGGGTTCCATATGATGAACAACTAGATGCTTGATTTCCTTCGTGTCAATCAGGCTGCGCAAAGCTTCTAGAAACGGTTCGGTGTAGTTGGCTTTTGTGGTATCAAATAACACCGCACCCTCGGAAGTCTTGAGCAAATAAGTGTTGTAAACCATGCCCTCAGGAACTTCCCACAAGGCTTCAAAATACTTGAGTTTTCGGTCTATGGTGCGAATCAGGAACAGATTGTCGGCAATTTGCCGAGTAATTACAGTGTCCATCTTTGTCCTCCTGTGTTTGAGATCCAATAATTGTATTTTACTATGGATGATTCACGGTGCAAAGAATTTCTTGGTACTGAGTTCTTTTGATATAGATAGGGTAGAGTGCCTTGGTGATTGGGAAATGGATACGATTATCGGAAAAGGATATCGCCATGACATTGTATTGCTTGTAGAGCGCAAAACTAACCTGGCTCTGCTGAGAAAGATCGAGCACAAGACTGCTCAAGCCATGGCGGATGCTGTTATCGAGCTCATGAAGTCGCTGACGGTCCGAAACCAAACGATAACTGCGGGTAAGAGCAAAGAGATTGTGGAACAAGAGCGTATCAAGAAAGAATTGAATACCGATGTTTACTTTGCTTATCCCCCTTATCCTGGAAGCGAGCTACTAATGAATATATGAATATTCTCATTCGCCAGTATTTTATATAGAAGTGAAAATTCGCAATAATTATGAGGCTGAAACCAAATTCGTCACAGTGAGACTCAACAACCGGCCTAGGAAATGCCTTGGATTCAAATTGCCAAATCAAGAATTTTTCAATCATTCACCTGCTGTTGCACTTCGTAGTTGAATCCGGGAATTGATGATAATTTTGTTTGCATGATATAGTCGGATAATTTTTGATAATCTTCAGGCAAATCCAGATCCATGCCAAATCCGGGATCAGGGATAATAGCAGTTTTTATATTCAGTTTGTAGATCTTTGAGAAAATGCTTTCAAGTTCTTCAAGAGTGAGAATACCCCGTAAATATTTAATAATCATCAGCCATAAACCAGGCTTCCTGGCAAGATAACGCAGGATGGGTCCAAGTTTTGATGTATCTGCCCTGCGGTTAAACTGTCGGCGCCTGGTGGCGAGTTGATCGATCTCCTTTTCAAGAACAGGGAGTATGTTGTAACGCAAGGCAAATATCTCCCCAAGATAAACATCTTGGTCTTTAAACCTGCCCACAACTCTGCCATGATCTGGAAATATCTCCAGAGTGATGTCCTCGGGAACTCCTGTTAACAATACATCTGCATCATTGTTCTGGATCAGCTCTCTGAAAAACAGGTCAATCGATTTTGTAGTAATTGCTGGAGCATCTCCAGTACTGATTATTATGTGTTTCAGATCCGGGTGATTCTTTGATATTATTTTGCTGCCAGCGGTAATTTTTTCCACAATAGTGGATGTGGTATTAATCGGAATGTGATGGATTGGATCTTTAATGGGATAGTCAGATTGCGTTAATCCTAAAAGATAAATTTCCCCGACATAGGATGAGGCTTGGAGCGCTTCCAATTGCCAGTCAATTACCCGTTTTCCAAGCATGGGCAGCAGGACTTTGGAAGGATATTTTCCTTCAGGATCATGAACTCTGAGTAATTCTCTTCGTTCAGGGTCACTGCCGCAGAGGACAAGCACAGGATAGGTTTTAATGGCCATCATTACGAAGACTCCTAGAGAGATACCGTTTTAGACTCTGGTTATATTATATACAAATAAGTTCACATCCGCGGCAAAAGGGCACAGAAGTTGTGCAGGAATAAATATTTAAAGGGAAAAGTGTCAGATCTTATAGGGAGTCAAGGGTTTGATCAGCAAATTCTGGGCAGCATTTCTCCTGCCAGTACATCTACAATACGGGTGGATCCAAGTCCGGTTTTTAACAGTAACCGCCCTTGAGGAGAATCTTCTACCACTCCGATCACAGCTGCGTTTTCCCCATACCTGGTTTTTCTCATCACTGCCAGTACATTTTCTACATCTTCCTGGCTGATAATTGCCAGTAATTTGCCCTCGTTCGCAATATACAGAGGATCAAAACCAAGCATTTCACAAGCGGCTGCCACTGCAGGCTGGATGGGAAGAGAGTCTTCTTCCAGAATGATTCCTACACCGGATTGCCTGGAAATCTCATTTAACGCAGTTGCTATGCCGCCCCGAGTGGGATCTCGCAGCACATGAATGTTTTTACTGGCGGTCAGCATCGCGGCGACCAGGTGATTTAGAGGTGCAGTGTCACTCTCTAAATTGGTTTCAAATTCTAACTCTCCCCTGGCTTCGAGAACCGCAATTCCATGCTCTCCAATTGTGCCGGAGATAATCACCAGGTCCCCCGGTTTTGCTTCTGCTCCGCCGATTTTCAGCCCTGGATCAAGCAGCCCGACTCCGGTGGTAGAAATATATAATCCATCAGCCTCACCGTGGGCTACAACCTTGGTGTCTCCGCTGATAATCTCTACGCCTGCTTCCTCTGCGGAGGATTTCATCGATTGAACTACGGATTCCAGAACTGATAGCTCAAGACCTTCTTCGAGGATAAAACTTGCGGAAAGATAAAGCGGTTTCGCCCCAACCATTGCAACATCATTAACAGTCCCGCAAACAGCGAGTTTGCCGATATCGCCACCTGGAAAAAACAGCGGAGAAACCACGTGAGCATCTGTGCTGACTGCCAACATGGTCCCATCTATCAACTGCACAATTCCGGCATCATTGCCAGCTAAAAGCGCTGGATTTGAGAAGGGGGGGTAAAAAATATCCTGTATCAGGTCAGCCGTCATTTTTCCGCCGCTACCGTGACCGATAACGATTTTGTCCTTATGAGATCTGGGTAGGGGACATACTGGACTTTCAAGGGAGGGGAGTTCTTTTGTCATTTAATTTCCCGCACATTTTCGATG
>CAZHHT010000110.1:0-11035 GCA_964532455.1 uncultured Anaerolineales bacterium | reverse complement strand
TTTCGGCTTCAACCTGCCACCATCTCGCTCAGATAGGTTTTTTCAGCGGAGCCAATTTTAGACATTCATTAATCCTCCTGTCGGCCTCCACCCCGTATGGGGGGATATGCAAAAATACCCATATTGAAGCGCTTCAGGAGCTGGCCGCTGTGATCCTGCAGGATGAAGAAGAAGTAGAAGATACAGAAAGAACGGGAAGAACCGGAAACCGCAGAAGAAGCGGAAGCAGAGGAGGCGATGCCGGCCCAGTAAAGACCGTTTAGGAGATCGAATAGGAGCCCCTCGTATGTAAGGAGGGGCTCCTTTGGGTGCAGTTCCGGTGCAGTTAAATCAGATAAGGGGAAAAACAGGTCAAAATCACTGTCTTTTTTGCTTTAAGGCCAGATCTCTTCCTCTAATTATGTGAACATGATCACGGAAATTGGTTCGCCACTGACAAAATGTCAGGTGGAGCGGGAGTTAGCGAAAGATTCCTTTATTATTAACGGGTTGACTCAAACAAAACAATTTATCGGTTGTAGGCCATGCCGAATTATCAGTACAAATGATCCAAACGCCTGCACCGTAATTTCCCTCTTTTCCATCTATTAAATTATTTCGTACATCATCTGCAACCAATTGCCAATCTTTAGGTTCACAAACTATGGTACCTTGCCGTATTACAAAAGCAGTGTCTTTAACATATTTTGAAAGGAGTTTCTTCTTTAATGTCGATCTAAGTTGCTCAACTGGGTCATCAAAAAAAGATATGGCATGTGACCTTGTTGTTGGCGATACTGGCTTTCTGCCCCTTCCTAATTAAGGCTGAATATCGCCTGGTAGATCTTCGAGTATAGTAATCTCTAAATGAAGTACCTCTCCTGTTTGTCCATCTGTACAAGTCACATCTGGCGTATCACCCAAGTTTGTTATCTCAAAACCGGTTCCCTCCTAAGAGTTAAAAAGATTCAAGAAGGTACTGGCTGTTGTCTTCTCTTTTTTTGTTTTTCAGTTAGTGACATCAACCTGACTGGCGAGCAGCGACGAAGTCAAAGACATGCGCAAGGAACTGGACCAGATGAAGCTGATGGTGGCCGAGCTGTCGCTCAAGAACCGCGTCCTGAAAAAAAGCTTACTTGGTTTGGAAAACCCACTGGACGACTGATGTGCTACTCCCAAGCAGAGAAGCGGGAGATCATCCACCTGGTGGAGCATTCCAATCTGAGCATCCGAAAGACCCTGAAAGAGCTGGATGTGCCCCGAAGCAGCTTTTATCGTTGGTATCTGAAATACCAGAAAGAAGGCTATGAGGGCCTGGTCGACATGAAACCCAGAACCAGCCGGATTTGGAACCGTATCCCTGAGGAAGTAAAAGAGCAAGTAGTGGATCTGGCCTTGAACCATCCTGAGAAGTCCTGCAGGCAGATCACCTGGCAGTTTGTCGACCAGGAAGGCTATTTTCTCTCGGAATCTAGCGTTTACCGCATCTTGAAGAGCTTCGATCTGGTGCAGAGCCCGCTATTTGAGATGATCGGGGCCAAGGAAAAGTTTGAAAAGCCCACACAGTTTCCCAATGAGCTGTGGCAGACTGATTTCACCCAATTCCGGGTGGTCAATCGGGGCTGGTTCTATCTGTTCGTTGTGCTATTGCTGATACTGAAATGCAAAAAACCGCAAGCAACGTAGACTTGTGGCAATTATCTTGTGAAGTTAGCGATAATTATTGGATAGATGTTATAACATTCCAATCCAACTACTAGACAAATACTTTCTATAAGATAATTACACTCCAAATAATAAGTTATATAGTTAGATTATTCTGTTCTAAAACTGAGTAATTTTTCCAATAATTTAAAAAAGTAAATGACATGCCCTCATTATTTGTGCCAATTTTTATATTAGCCCAACTAGCTGAAATTGGGTAGCAGGAACCATGATTGTCTCTGGTGCTGGCGGTCGATAACCCAAGGCTCTATGCGACCTGACCGTGTTGTATTCCTTTCTCCACATCCCTATCAATATTTGAGCTTCTTTCAACGTGTAGAAAATTTCTCCATCAGCAAACAAAAGTCCTGAAGATTCCAAGTATGTGCCCGTAATTGTATACATTGTCAGACGAGAAGCATTCCATCCATGTTCACCCTCAACAGAAGCAATTTGCTCCACCTGTATTTTGCCAATGGGAGGACGGGAAGCCCACATCCCGTCTTCAATCGTCCCAGTGACATCTATAATATTCCGAGGCATTTTCATGGAAGCACCCTATAGGTTCGAGCTCTTGGCCAGACAGTTTCCATCCGAAAAGCTTCTGCATATTTAACTCCGCACTGAAACCCGCGCATTCTTGCCGTGATTTCAATTAACTCCATGACATCCATGTCGTTTTGGTCTTGAAGAAATTTTAATTGGGATTGATGACACTTTAGCATCTCCTTCTTCACTTTAAAAAAATCTGTAATGTCAACATAGGAAGTAGGTTCAAAATGGATTCCTGCCAGCGTATCAAAGTACATCACAACAGGAACACCAGGATGGGCTGGAAATGAAGTTTTTACATTTGAAAGCCCCGAAACAAACGACGAGTCAAAGACAAGCTGGCTAACCACTCGATGGTCCGGGTGGTAATCATTAGGGGCATGGGTTAGTATCACATCTGGTTTTGTCTGTCGGATGATATCCGTGAATTGTAACCGTGTATCAATATCATTTCTAATCATCTCGTCTTGATATCCAATCCAGTAAAAATATGCTCCAATTAGTTCAGCGGCTTTTTGCGCTTCTTGTCGTCGTATTTTCGCCAGTTTTTCGGGTGGGATCTTTTTGTGTCCTGCGCTGCCATCGGTAGCAATAGCAATAGCGACTTTTGAACCTTGTTTGCAGTATTTTGCCAGTGTTCCCGCACAAAGAATTTCAATGTCGTCCGGATGTGCCCCAACAGCCAGCACGCTTTTCGCTTTGCCCGCCAATGAATTCACCATCTTGATCCTCCCAAATTGTCAGCCAAAATTCCCTTTTCTTGAATATGATCCTAGCAGCCAATTGTTCAGTCAATTATAGTTGGGCCTGTTGAATTTCGAACTACCAATTCAGGCTCAACCGTAATTAACTTTCTACTTTCTGGAATAGTCTTGTCATGAATTAAATCCAGAAGAATAGATAGAGCATGCCTACTCATCAGTTCTATGGGTTGGCGGACAGTGGTGAGGCTTGGAGTGACATAAGCCGCCAAATCAATGTCGTCAAACCCAACAACGGATATATCACGAGGCACCATTAGCCCTGCCTTGTGGATTGCGCTTGAGGCCCCTATAGCCATAACATCGTCTGAAGCGAGAATGGCCGTAGGTTGATATTCCAGTTCTAACAACTCACAAGTGGCGGAATATCCGCCTTGAAGATTATTTGTTGTTTCACGAACGAATCCTTCAGGAGTTATAAACCCATATTCCCGTATTAATGATTTGAATTCGTTCATCCTTTCCTGAATATCTCCCAACCAGCCCCCACTTATATATGCAACATGTTTGTGTCCTAGCTGTCTTAAATGATCCGCTAACAATCTAACCCCTAGGAGATTGTCACAATTAACTGTAAATTTTGAGCCTGGAGATTTCCCTCTGCATAACCCCACAACTGCCTTCTCTTTCATCAATATTTCTTGAAAAGCGCTCTCGTCATCTCGTAAATCCCCCAATACAATAATTCCATCACAATGTCGAGCATCCAGAACAGCTGTCATGTTCAATGCTTCTTGTGGGTCGCTTTGCGCATGTCCTAAAATAATCTGATAACCAAGCGCTCTTGCTTGTGAACTAAGCGTTCCGATGAGGCTTGCAAAAAAAGGGTCTGCAATCTCTCGCACAATAAGTCCAATTAAGAACGTTTGCTTTCCTCGGAGCGCCCGGGCTAAAGGGTTGGGGGTATAGTTCAACTGTTTAGCTATTCTCTTGACCCGTTGAATCGTATCTTCACTAATTAAATTGGTACCTTGTTTATTAAGGACACGCGAGACGGTGCTTTGTGATACACCTGCCAGTTCAGCAACATCCTTTGCGGTAACATGCTTATTTTCGTTTATTTCCGTTATATTATTATCGGACACTGTTTCACCTCGTGAATTAGAGGACGCCTTTTATCAGTCATCCTTTCGCAATTCATGAAATTTCCTCGAAACCGTCTCCCAAACCACATTTGGTTGATCGTTTTCAAGCCCAAAAAGTACTTCACTCGCTCCGTAGCCCCATGTTGCAAAGGTCTCAATGCCCGATTGCCTAGCAATTTCAATTGCGGTGGAAATCTCATCCTCTCGCCCCATGGGCACTCCAAAGGTTTGGATCCATAGATGGGACCGCTTTCCATGCTTCCTACAAACCTCAACGACCTTATTGGCATATTTCTGCACATAGGGCTCAACATTTTTCTGATAAAGATACCAATAAGGAGAAACTCCAAAACTATCGATCGTTGGTAATGCAGCTATTTCATTCCAATCTATACCAGCCACCTCATCCTCAGAGACAGGGATAACACAAATAGCGTTCTCTTTCCTATTTTCGTGAACATACGCCGACATATCGGCTACAAAACGCAGAATGCTGTTCTTTCTAAACTCCTGCACGGTATTGCTGCGGACCACTGGCATATCTTCACCATACTGATCAAAATACATGGACCGACACAGATCACATCGACAAGCCCATGTTGCTTCATTTCCTTCATAATAGATATCCCAACTTGTGCTTGGAATGTAGAAATGGGGTTCGTCCCAGAAGATTGTGTCAGCCCCAATCTCAATCGCTGCATCTATCCATTTTTTCATAAGTTGGCGGGTTTCATCGCGATTCGGGCACATTGCTGGCGCTCGACGTCCATCATTAAGGATTTGAATAGAAGCGAGGTTATGAGATACAAATGTAGAAAAAGCTTCACCTCCAAATAACCCCATCACGCCCCAAGGACCAACCCATACTTTTAATCCTTTGTCATGGGTTGCTTTTATAAAGCGAGACATGGTCTTGCGAAAATATGTATAATCCGCTTCGCTAAAAGTATGTAGTATAAAACTGCACCCCATTTTCTTTAAATTGTTAAGGTCATCTCGGTAGTGCTTTAGTATTCGATTGCCAAAATAAGACACCCCTGTCTCTCTCATTGTGCCGCCTCCTTAAAAGACCTGATATGTTCCGATCGGAATCTAACCCTTAAAACAAACAATACCGCTCCATATTTCCCGAATTTAAGAATGGGAAGCGCTCTCTCCCACTCCCCGGATAATTCGCTCTTGGAAGAAAAAATACAGTAGTACTGTAGGTATGGTTGCCAGTAAGATAGCCGCTGACAATTGCGGATAATTTGTGCCATATCTTCCCCGAAAGAAAGTAAGCCCCAAAGGAAGGGTGAACATTTCTTGCCTTGGAATGATCACCAACGAAAGGAAGTACTCATTCCACAGACTTATAAAGTTTAGTATTGTTAAGACCACAATGCCAGACCGTGCCATTGGCAGCATGACATAAAAAAACGCTTTCAGTTCAGTACACCCATCTAACCTTGCGGCATCCAGTATTTCTTGGGATATGCCTCGAAAGAACCCCCTTGACAGAAAGACAGTCATGCCAAGAGTTAAAGAAACCAGAGCGCCAATTAACCCATAATAAGCTCTCTCCCCTAACAATCCCAGCTCGCTCAAACTTGAATACAAAGGAATGACGATAACGTTAACGGGGATCATCCGGCTCATCAAAAAAGCTAAGAAGATAATTTTGCTACCCTTAAATTCATACCTTGACAGCGTATACCCGGCTAAGGTCCCAATCATTGTAACAATGACAAGGGTAAGCCCCGTGATTAGTATGCTGTTTATAAAAAAATCCCGTATGAGTTCGGTCTGGAAAACCGCAATAAAATTCCCTATATATAATGCATTCGGGAGACCAAACGGGGAAGCAACAAAATCTCGTCTCGTTCGGAACGCAAGAGTAATTAACCAGAAAATGGGGTAGATTGTCACAATGCTAGCTGCAGACAAAACGGAATACCTTGCCACTTCTTTCCACTTAATTCGCTTCGCAACTTCCATAAAGGACCTCACATCAATTTATATTAAAATTCAAGTCGCTCCTGGGACCCAAATCGCACCGTAACAGCAACTATAAGGGCAAGAACGATAAGCAATGTAACAGCAACTGCGTTTGCATATCCAATGTGATATTTCCTGAACGCCTCAACATAAATATAAATACCCAGTATTTCAGTCGACCGGATCGGACCACCCTGCGTCATTACCCAAAACAATCCCAAAAGATGGGCAAACGCCCCAGTAGTTATACTAATTACAGAGATCAGAATCGTCTCCCGTAATAGTGGAATCGTGATATGAAAGAATATCCGAAAAGGGTTTTTTGTTTCTAGGCGCGCAGCATCATAGATCTCTTGGGGAATCGCCGACATACCGGCCATTTGGAGAATCATATGAAACCCGAAATAAGTCCATGTTGATGTGATTATTAAGCTCGTCAATGCATTATTAGAATCGCCGAGCCAGTCGATCGCGCCGACCCCAAATACATTTAGCAGCGTGTTTGCTAATCCATTTATCGGATGATAGATCATTTGCCAGAGCACGCCTACAGCAACTAGAGAGAGCATCTGCGGGATGAACAGGACGGTTCGAAAGAACCGCATACCTGGCCCCTTTTTGGATAACAATGAAGCAAGGAACAGCGCGAGCGGTAATTGTGTCCCCAAAGAAAGAAATACAACTTTTATATTTAACATCATACTTTTCCAGAAAATCGGGTCATGGAACATTTCCCAGTAATTAGCTAACCCAACAAATTGGGGTTCCGCGCTAAACCCATCCCATTTGAAAAAGCTTAATCTGATCCCATTGGCTACAGGATAGAGATAAAAGAGTACATAAAAAGACAGTGCAGGTAATAGAAAACTTATTATGACCAACAATTTGCTAATATTAAAGTTTTTCACCATCTGATATGCCTCTTAGTAATAGTGCCGGGGCCCTCGCGCTGTAACAAGTCAATATGCATATGGGCCCCGGCAAGCTTAGCTAAAATTAACAACTATCGTGGACTATCGATAAGCCGTGCGTCACTCAAAGCTGTCCTTCTCTTTTTGAACAGCATCCGCCATTGCTTGAGCGAATTCCTCAGGAGTCAATTCGCCTGCTGATAACAGCTGCAAGTTGTCTTTCCAGTACTCGGCCATGGAAGCCGGCACAGCTCTATCACCTGAAGGCATAACATATTTTGCGTTAGACGCCTGCTCAGCAATCTTGGCCAAGTCAGGATCTTCCGGAGTATAACCTGGAGTAATCGGCAGGGATCCTATGGCTGCAGCAAAGCTATCACCCCGCTCCCCAATTCCATTTAGGAATTTGGCACATATTTCGACATTCTCGCTGCTAGCACTTACTGCCCAGACATCTGTTCCAGCAACCCAGGCTTCGCCATTATTTGTTGGATAAAGCGCGTCAGGAGGCGATGGCCAAGGCAAGAGTTTCAGCTGAAATCCTTCCGGTGCTGCTCCTTTTGCGATACCGACAAGCCAGCTTCCACTTGCATCGAAGCCTGCCTGATCAGTAAAGAACAGGGAGTTAGCATCGTCTGGGCTCATTCCATTGAAACCCGGGGGGAAATAATCATTCTCAACAAATTCAACAATTCTTTCAGCAGCATCTACAAAGCATTGGTCCTCCCAACTAAATCCGTCTCTTTCAAAAGTTGCCTTTTCCCTTGCCTCAGGACCACAATAATTGTAAACCAAGTAATCATAGTACATCCCTAAGGCCCATTTTACATTATTGCCTAAAGCAAAGGGGATAACCCCTTCGGATTTAAGGGATTCAGCTACTTCATTTAGTGCTTCCCAGTTGGAAGGAGGTTCCAAACCTAGATTCTCAAAAAGGTTGACATTGTACCATAAACCAATGACTTTCCCTGATCGTGGAATGCTATAGAGATTGCCATTGAATTTAGAAGATTCAATGCGCCCTTCTAAATACAACGACTCATCAATTAGACCGTCGAGGGGAGCCACTCTCTCGGCTCGGATGAATTTGTTTAGTGATTCGCCTGAGTTTGAAAACCAGATATCTGGTTCTTCGCCGGCGGACATGGCTGTTAACATTTTCTCGTCCCAAGAGCCTGTATCAACCCATGTAAAATTAACCTCAACACCGGGATTTTCTTCTTCAAACTCCGCTGCGTAATTAGCCATCCAGGTCCTAAATTCTTCGGCCTCGGACAAATCCCAAAAATCGATGACCACTTTTTCTTTAGGCTGCTCAGACTCTTCTTTAGTTGGTTGCTCAGATACTGCCTCGTCAGGTTGCTCCTCCTCTGTAGTTGGTTCCTCAATCAGCTCTTGGGGTTCCGATGTTCCGCAAGCAACCAGTAGAAAGGCAAGAACCACAAATACAACCAGAGCGATTCCTAATTTTCTTATAACCTTTTTCCCTTTCTTGTTCATTTTACGTCTCCTCTTCTAGTGTCTTTGCAAAGGTTTTTATCTCACTATTTATAATCCCTTTTATCGCCTCCTTTCTTTTTAGCAAAAAGTGCCTATTTTAGACATCAAAGGCAGATCATATATTTGAATATTTTGCTTCTTCACCGACTCTTCATTTGTTAATTTTTATTACTCCCCTTTTTGTTTTTCTCCCAACTTGAAACCCAATCCGTTACCTCTTCTCGAGTTGGAAATGCAGGAATGGTACCCTCACTTCCAACCGAAAGGGTTGCTGTATAGCACGCCCACAAGGCTGCGTCCTGTATGGTTTTACCCTGGGTTAATTCCACACATAATGAAGCACAAAAAACATCTCCGGCACCGCCTGTGTCTTTCACCTTTATCTTAGGTGCCTCTATAATCCACTCTCCTGCGGCCTCTGAACCTACCACGCCTTTTTCTCCTGAAGTTATAATCACATATTGAGCACCCCATTCTTGACGGAGTTCCTTTGCCATCTTTGCTGGATTTGTAGCTTTTTTTGGGTCTATTCCTAACAAAGCCTTTGCTTCGAATTCATTCGGCACCAGAATATCAGCACAGCCCATATTATTGAAAGAGTGGATAGGGGCAGGGGCTGGGTTTATTACGGTTTTCATTCCTACACTTTGCGCAAAACACGCGGCTTCTAAGCTTACCTTAAGAGGGATCTCAAACTGTGTTAGCATCAAGGAGGCTCCCTTCATATCTGCTAGTGCTTTTTTCACCTCCCTTATATTCAACTCTCCGTTAGCTCCCATGGAGGTCACCATTGCCGGTACGCCATTAGCATCCAGCATGATAAAACCCACTCCAGATGCCACATCTGGACTACGGAAAATGTGATCTAGGTTCACACCACTTTCTTCCAACCATTTAATCCCCTGATTACCTATACGGTCCTGGCCAAAACACCCAACAAAGCTCACAGAACCCCCCATCCGTGCTGCTGCAATTGCCTGGTTGGAGCCTTTCCCCCCGTCCATTGGTTCTTTGTAATCCCACCCTATAACTGTCTCTCCAAAAAATGGCAATCTGTCAACCCGTACAAACAATCCCGGCGCGTGGGATCCTACAACAACTATCTCTGGATGATTTGTCATCGTTAAGATCCCAAGGGCGGTCTAGCAGTGGCGCTATCTACAACAACTAAAACATTAGGGTGTCCTTGCACAAAAGTGACGGGGTACTCAATCGTTTGAGGACCAAATAATAGCACCCGGATAACCGTTTGTTTCCAGGACCCGGTTTCTGAAACAAGTCGAATCCGCTTAGCTGAAAGTAAATCCCTCATCCCCATTGTGATAGCCATAGGGGGCACGGCATGAGAGCAACCTCCAAAATGGCGCTGGCTCAGTGCAATCAATGTGTCCTCGTTGAGATGTAAGATGCGTGTTTTTGAATTCTTGTATTGTTCATTGGTCACGGTATACCATGGGGAGTGCGCAGGCTCGTTGTATGCTATGTGACCCCGGTAGCCGATCCCGCCATAGGTAGTATCAACTCCCCCCACCTCTTTTATTGCCTCGCTTATAGCATCTAGGTTGTGTATTGAGGGAAAGTGCCGCTGCGATTCAGGAGGAACAAGTTTTTTATTCAGACGTCCATAGAAATTTCTTCGCATCCAACCTTCATATGAAAAGGGGTGATCTAAAGGTAACGGTCGTCCTTCCCAGTCAAGCATGTCATCCATGTGAAAGATGTGCAATTTTTTCAAGCTAATGTTTTGTTCATTTACTTTATCAATGAAATAATCATATTGCCCCGTGGGACCACAGGGCAATATCCAGCGAGTCAGCTTGTTTTTCTGATTATTATCGATCACCTCTGAGATCATATCCTCGGCAACCCATTGGTAAACAGCTTTCTTTGTTTTTAGGATTTTTATATCCACTTTTTTTTCGTGGCTTCTTTCTAATTCATTTGCTGGAATACGACACCAGAAAAATAATTTATTCGGGTCAATAGTTGAAGTCATCTTCACTCCTGCAAGAATCTCTTGCCTTATTTCTATAACTGCCTATATATCTAGCTTCAGATATCTCCCAGTCCAATTACTTCTTTACTGAAGGTCCATATAATGCTATTTATGCATACGTATGCCGACAAAGGTAATATAGCATACTATTGCATACCGGTCAATAAATTAATCTGCGTTATTTGGTTACAAAATGATGGATAAAACCCTAAAAACAATTTATCGACCTAGATGGGGACTTCTACCCCACCTGTCTCCCTACTAGATTAAATCCCCTACACCCTGTACGGCAATTATCCGGAGATATATAAATCCCTACCTTTTAAACTGGGTTTGCTACCTAATTATTTAATCGTGCACCAAGCATTTTTAGTCTTCTTTTTTACAAGGGAAAAACTGATAAACTACTAGAAAGGGAAATAAACGCAAGTTTTAGAAGGGCTCCAAAAGAGGTTTTCAGGACCGAAAAATGAGTCCAAACGATTAGGATCTACTATCGGAAATCGCGCCCCTGCATGGGTACCTCCCATTTTCGCGCGTAAATATCCGCTAAGAGAGCGGCGAATCACT
>CAZHHT010000109.1:0-11039 GCA_964532455.1 uncultured Anaerolineales bacterium | reverse complement strand
CATCTTGTCATTATATAAGACTGTGATAAAAGAAATGATTGCTGGTATACTTAGCGGAGTAAATTGAAATCAACTTTTGCTTCCATTAAAAATAACCATCAAAAAATGACTTATATTGGTAGAGTGTGTTGCTTATGCAGCGCCCAATCTGTGATAAATTACACCCATATTTATCGGTATCAAGTTTTTGACTTGCCCCACCGGACTTCAGGGGACTATTACTCACAGAAAAACGGGAGAAGCACTATCCGGGACAGAATATTTTGACCTGGTGTGCTCCTCTATACTTTTAACTGTTTCCCTTTCTATTTGGGAAAATTCAACAAAGGAGAGTATGAATGAAAACATTGTCTCTAGAACTCCCCGTAATGTATGGAGACCACCACGTAAAAGAAGTCAGACGGATATTATTGGATATTGAGGGCGTAAAGGAAGTTTACGCCAGCAGCAGTTTCCAGATCGTCGAAGTAAAGTATGATGCAAAGAAAACCACCTCCGAAGATCTCACCGCTGCACTGGAGAAAGATGGATATATTGGTGACCTCGGCATTCTGGTTGAACCATCCATACCCGCCAATTTACGTGAGGGAGATAAACACTTCCGGACAACATCATTCAGTGAACAAACTCGAAATATTGTTGGTTTTGAGCAGGAAGTAATCTATCAAGGACGCGCCCAGTGGCCGTGCCCGGGGCTGGGTTTACTTAATGTGGTTGAGCCTCAAACTAAGGAGACTAATAATGGTTAAGAAGGAAAATAAAAAGCCCTTAGAAGAATATTCGATTGATGTAGCGACTCAAGAAATGCTGGCCCGAGCGGAAGAATTGGGTTTAGAAACAGCCTTTACCCGTGCTGACAAAATGAAGGCCTGTCCCATTGGTGCGGATTCGTTATGCTGCAAAATCTGCAGTATGGGTCCCTGCCGAATTGTGAAAGATGGGCAGACCGGTATTTGTGGAGCAACGGCGGATACTATCCAAGCCCGCAACTTTATCCGAATGGTGGCTGGCGGGGCTGCAGCTCACTCAGATCACGGGCGTGATATGGCATTCACTTTGAAAGAAACAGCCAACGGTGAAACTCAGGGTTATATTATCCGTGATGTCGCCAAACTCCGGGATCTTGCCTCAAACTACAATATTCCTATAGAGGGACGCTCCCCAAATGAAATCGCAAATGATTTGGCGGATTTGTACATCGCCCAGTTTGGCCAACAAGAAGGTTTGGTCGCATCCGCAGTACGGGCACCGAAAAAACGCCGTGAAGTCTGGAAAGAACATGGGGTTCTTCCCCGTGGTGTTGACCGCGAGATAGTGGAATGCCTGCACCGGACCCATATTGGCGATGACCAGGACGCAGAACACATCCTGGATCACGCGATACGCACTGCTATTGGTGACGGCTGGGGTGGCAGTTTGATTGCTACGGATGTGTCTGATATTTTGTTTGGATCCCCTGCCCCGATCCTGGGGGAAGCAAACCTGGGTGTGTTGAAGGATGACTATGTCAATGTGGTTGTTCACGGACATGAACCCACCTTGAGCAATATGGTTGTGGCTGCGTCACAATCCCCGGATATCCTCGAATATGCCCGGGCAGCGGGCGCTGAGGGAGTGAATATCTCAGGGATTTGCTGTACTGCAAATGAAGTCCTGATGCGTCAGGGTATCCCTGCCGCGGGGAATTTCCTGCAGCAGGAATTAGCTATTTTGACCGGTGCTGTGGAATCCATGGTGGTTGATGTTCAATGCATCATGCAGGCTATAGTTGGGATGGCCGAGAATTTCCATACCGAGATCATCACCACCTCCAAAAAAGTTAAGATCAAGGGTGCCACGCATATTGAATTTGATGAGAAGAAAGCCCTGGATATTGCCAAAGAGATTCTTCGCTCCGCAATCGATAACTATAAAAACCGCGGCGAGACCCGGATTCCTGATCATCGCCAATCCCTCGTTCCCGGGTTTTCCCATGAATATATAAACTATGCCCTGGGAGGATCGTATCGGTCTTCATTCCGACCGCTCAACGATGCGGTTATGTCCGGACGCATCCGAGGCCTGGTGGGTATCGTGGGCTGTAATAACCCTCGGGGAAAGCACGATGATTTGCATGTGAGATTAGGTGAGGAACTTCTAAAACATGATGTTCTGATTGTTGAAACCGGCTGTTCCTCCATTGCCAGCGCAAAGCAGGGACTGATGGTTGGTGAAGCTGGTTTGGACAAGGTAGGTCCCGGTTTGCGGGAGATCTGTGAAACGATTGGTATACCCCCTATACTGCATATGGGTTCTTGCGTTGATAACAGCCGCATTTTGACAGTCCTGACGCAAGTTGTAGAAGAAGGCGGATTGGGTGAGGATATCAGCGAAATCCCGGTTGTTGGTTTAGCGCCTGAGTGGATGAGCGAGAAAGCCATTTCCATCGCAACCTATGTTGTAGCATCAGGTGTCTATACCATCATGTCGGGCACAGCCCCGGTAGATGAGAATCCCAGAGTGCCAGACAGTGCTATTGTTCCTCAACTGCTCAGCAGCGGCTGGGAAGAGAAATTTGGTGCCAAATTGGAATTTATTCATGATTTCGACACGATCTTAGAAAAAACACTGGAGCACATTGATAAAAAACGCGCTGACCTCGGCTTACCCGCATATGATCCAGAAATTTTCGGAAAAAGCGGGGATGACCGGATGAATGAATTAGAAAAGATGCCTGTGAAAGATCGCCGCCAAGCAATTTACGGATAATTTGCTTAATAAGGAGTAACTAACTAATGTCTCGATATATTGCCACCCATGCCATTCGCGGAGCTAATGCGCTGGTCATTGAAGCAGAAGCGATGCTACAAAAAGCATTATCTGATAAAGGCCCCGACACCATTATCGAATTCCCAAATACTGCTTACTACTTGCCGCTAATTTATGGTATGACGGGGATCGAAGTCGCTAGACTTGAGCAGCTCAATGAAGTGCTCCGGATTGCTCGGAAATTATTGCATCCGGTTCCCGCAGATTCAAAGTGGACGCCTTACCTTGGCGAAACACTAGATAGCGGGATGGCTACTTTGCTGGCCGCAGAGACCATCGAAGCCATTCGAACGGTATATCAACTTCAACCCGAGTTATACCCTGGATTTGAATTGGGCGGTGGAACGGAATATCCAGACCGGGACTTTGGAATGTCTGGGCGGTTGAACGGTCCTATCGACGACATCCAGCTCCGTTCCTGGGGTATCCAGCTAGTAGATGGCAGGATGCCCGGTTTTGCGGCTATTGTTGGCGCTGCAAAATCCAACGAAATTGCAGTTAAAATTGTCCGGGAGCTCCAGCAGCGTAATATTTTGACTTTCCTCACGGGGAATGTTAATGGACGCAGCATCATCGACCAGCTTGTGGAAGAAGGTGTGGATTTGGGGTATGACACCTATACAGTTCCCTTTGGCACAGACACCATCAGCGCTATTTATGCCCTAGGATTTGCAACCCGCTCAGCCCTCACGTTCGGAGGACTTAAAGCAGGTCAAGCTCGGGATATCCTGGAATACAACCGGGACCGGGTTTTTGCTTTTGTGCTTGCTCTGGGGGAGGTAGATGATCTGAAGTATGCGGCTGCAGCCGGTGCAATTAACTTTGGATTCCCGGTGATTGCCGATACCGTGATCCCGGAAATATTACCCACAGGTGTCACAACCTACGAACATGTTGTCAGTATGCCTTTCAATGAGATTGAAGGGGAAGATGATCTGGATCGGGCTACTAAACTGGTTCAAAAATGCATCCAGGTCAGAGGTGTGAAAATCAAGATCACGGATGTTCCCGTTCCTGTGCCTTATGGATCTGCCTTCGAGGGAGAGGTTGTGCGCAGGGCAGACATGCGAGTTGAATTTGGCGGTAAAAATTCCCGATCCTTTGAATACCTCTTCATGACGGATATGGAGGACATCACAGATGGGAAGGTAGATTTAGTTGGTCCCACATTTGACGATTTGGAAGATGGCGCCTCTATGAATATGGGTGTGGTTGTTCAGGTGGCAGGGCGGGAAATGGAAATGGATTTCGAACCTGTCCTGGAACGCCAGATCCATGACTTTGTGAACGGCGCATCCGGAATTCAGCACATTGGACAGCGAGATATTGTCTGGTGCCGGATATCAAAGATAGCGGCGGAAAAAGGTTTCCAACTGGAGCACTTCGGTAAAATAATCCATGCCAGGCTTCACGCAGATTTTGGTGCCGTTCTGGATAAAGTCCAGGTTACTGTATACACAGATCAGAAAGAAATTGAAACCTGGCTGGAGAAAGCCCGGGAATCCTATGATTTTCGCAATAAACGACTGGCAGATATGACCGATTCATCAGTGGATGAGTTTTATTCTTGCACTCTCTGCCAGAGTTTTGCTCCTGATCATGTTTGTGTGGTCAGCCCGGAGCGGCTGGGATTATGCGGTGCCTACAACTGGCTGGATTGTAAGGCTTCTTTCAGTATTGATCCCACTGGCCCTAACCAGCCCATTCAACTAGGAGAATGTTATGATGAAGAAATTGGATACTGGAAAGGAACCATTGATTACACTAAATCAGCTTCCCACGGGGTAGTAGAGAAGGTATCCATGTACTCCATTATGGAAAACCCGATGACCGCCTGCGGCTGCTTTGAGGCGATTTTGATGTACATCCCTGAGGTGGAAGGTGTAATTGTGGTCAGCCGGGAAGACACTGGCATGACTCCCATGGGAATGAAATTCAGCACGTTGGCCGGAATGGCCGGCGGTGGTGTACAAACCCCTGGGGTAATGGGCATCGGCAAATATTATATGCTGAGCCCGAAGTTTATCTCAGCGGATGGGGGCTTCAAACGGATTGTTTGGATGAGTAAAAATTTGAAAGATACTATGCTGACGGAACTTCAAGTGGTCGCCGAAAGGGAAGGAATTCCGGATTTGCTTGACCGGATTGCTGATGGAGAAGCCGTTACCACAGTGGAAGAACTTCAAGAGTGGGTGAAAGCCAAAAAACACCCGGTTTTAGATATGCCCTCCATGGAACGGGAAGAAAAGGAATACGATATTGAAGGAGATGAAAAGGAAGAGAGCGAGGAGGTTATTGCTCAGGCTGAAGCAGTCATTGCGAAAACGGCGCAAGATGAACCAGAATCGGCTCCAGAAATGGAAGCTGACCAACAGCCAGAGCCTGCGATAAAGGAAAAACTTGTCTCTTCAACGCCGGCTCGAATAGCGGGAGGAATTACAGAAAATCGGGCTGAGCAAGCGGTGGATATGTTGCGGCGCGCTTTGTTTGCTGCCCTGGCGGAATTGGGCGGTGTGGAAGGGTTGGAACATTTCCAACTCCCGGCGATGCCAGCAGCCTCGCTACCTGCCCTTAAGCCAGAAGGAAAACAATCGGCGGTTGAAATAAAACCGGACAAACCCTGGTTGCCTGAAGGCATAAAGACCAAGGTCACCAAAGAAAAATGGGAAGGGACTGTGAGGGAAATTACCCTCGGGGCGACCGCGGCTGACGGTGGAACACGGTCACACACAGTAACCATCGGTGGTTCAACGGCCATGCCCTTCATGCACTTTGAAGGAGAAACTCCTCATAAGACTAAACTAGCTATCGAGATTTTGCATCGCCGCCCGGATGATTGGTCTAAGCTCTTGATGGAAGTATGGGGAGATGTGATGGACGACCCTGGTGAGTGGGCTAAAGCAGCAGAAAAAGTCGGCGCGGATGTGTTATACCTGAAACTTGCTCTCACTGATGTGGATGGAAACCCCACGACGAAAGAACAAGCCGTAGAAGCTGTTGATAAAGTCCTCAAAGCGAGCGGACTCCCTTTGATTGTGTTTGGACCGGGACAACCGGAACCTGACAATGAATTGTTGGTTGAAATCTCTAATAAATTCAAAGGGGAACGCCTCTTGTTAGGTGTGTGTGAAGAGAAGAATTACCGGACGATTGTTGCTTCGGCAATGGCGGATGGCCAGCTGGTAGTGGCGCGAACCGCAATGGATGTCAATTTGGCTAAGCAGCTCAACATCTTGATCACAGATATGGGGCTGTCGGCGGACAACATAGTGATGGATCCTACCACCGGTGCCTTAGGATACGGTTTTGAATACGGCTATTCGGTCATGGAACGTCTCCGGATTGCAGCCCTTCAAGGTGATAATATGACTCAATTCCCAATGATGGTTACACCCGGGGAAGAAACCTGGAAAACCAAGGAATCTAAGGTGGGCATTGATGTTCCGGAAGCTTGGGGGGATTGGGATACCAGAGCATTGGCATGGGAGACTACAACAGCCATCATGCTGGTAGAATCTTGTGCGGATTTAATTGTTTTACGCCATCCGGAAAGTGTCAGGCGGACCAAGGAAGCCATCGAAGATCTGATGGGGAATTAGGGGAGTGAAAAGATATCCAGAGTTGAGCTTGTAATAGGGCTCAACTCTAAATGGAATCATAGTTAAGAAGAACGAATGATTATTGGAGAAATAAAATGGCTTTATCAGGGATACAAATTTACAAACTGCTTCCACAAACCAATTGTAAAGAATGTGGTTTTCCTACTTGTTTGGCTTTTGCGATGAAGTTGGCTGCCAAACAGATTGAATTGGCGAAATGCCCTTATGTCAGTGAGGAATCAACCGCTTTACTAGCAGAAGCCTCCGCGCCTCCTGTCCGCCCAGTTGTGATTAAATCAAATGAGCATGAGGTAAAAGGCGGCAACGAAGTAGTCCTCTTCCGCCATAATAAGAAGTTTTTCAGCCCACCAGGCTTATTCATCCGGGTCTATGACGACCAATCTGAAGATGATATTAAATCCAAAGTAAAACCGGTTGATGAATATGTAGTGGACTACGTCGGTATGGATTTATCGATGGGCGGTATTGCTGTTCAAGGGAATGGGGGAGACTTCGGTGCAGCAGTAGAAGCTGTTCGAGAAGCCACTAAGCTTCCTCTGATCTTGATTGGCTCTACGGAGGAATTAAAAAAGGGGCTGGAAAAACTTACGGAAGACGAGACTCCCTTGTTATGCAGCGCAACAGCTGATAATTGGGAAGATATGGCATCATTGGCTAATGAATATAATGCCCCTCTCGCTGTAGCAGCAGATAACGTGGACGAGATGGTAACCTTAATGGAAAAATTAGAAGCGCAGGGATTAAAGGATTTTGTTTTAGCTCCTACCCAGCGGACCATGCTGGGGACTCTAACAGCAAATACGATAATCCGCAGGATGGCGCTTAAAGATTCGTTTCACTTGTTTGGGTTCCCGATTGTCAACTTCCCGGGTGATACAGGTGATCCGGTGAGGGAAGTTTCTCTGGCGATGCAGGCGATCGGGAAATACGGAAGTTTTATTGTCCTCGATCATTTTGACCCTGCTTCAGCTTATTCCTTATTGGTTTTGCGGGCGAACATTTACACAGATCCTCAAGAACCGATCCAAGTAACCCCCGGGATTTATGAGATTAATAATCCGGGGCCAGAGGATCCCTTCCTGGTTACCACAAATTTCAGCATTACCTATTTCAGTGTGGCCAACGAGGTAGAGAGTATGGGAATGCCAGCTTGGCTGTTGGTGACTGATTCGGAAGGTATGAGTGTTCTCACTGCTTGGGCGGCGGGAAAATTTGACGCTGAGATCATTGCTAAAAATGCAAAGCAGTTTAAAGCGGCGGATAAGGTGACGAAACGGCGGATAGTTCTACCGGGCCACACCGCAGTTTTATCAGGGGAACTAGAGGAAGAATTACCCGACTGGGAAGTTAAAGTTGGTCCGAAAGAGGCTGTAGATTTGCCCATTTTTCTAAAAGAAGTTTTATAGTAGGATTGGCGGGAAAATCCTACTAATATGGAAGGAGTGTTCTATAATAAAAAGGTAGGGATAATGTTCGATAAACCGAACAAACCCTACCTTTCCTTAATAAGCACAGTTTCCCGCAATTTTGGAGCTTGTAAGTTACCTGCATGGGAAACGGGATAATGACCCGAACTCTCAGGGTTTTCAGGGAATGATTTATGGCTACATTGTATTCAGTACAATTTGATATTGCCGATGAGCCGGTTAAGGTTCCGGGGGGAACTCTACTATCGGATGCCGCCGAAAAAGCCGGAATTGAAATTAACCAACCCTGCGGAGGTCAAGGGCGGTGTGGGATATGTGCTGTCCAGGTCACTTCCGGCCAAGTGCGACGGCGCAGTACAATGCGTTTATCCGCTGAAGATGTTGAGCAGGGTTATGCGCTGGCTTGCCAGACTGTTGTTGAAGGGGATGTTTCGGTCATCGTTCCGCCTCAGGAAAAAATTCAACAGCACTTAACTAGCGGACAGTCTGCGGCGGACGTATCCGTTCCGCCTGATTACGATTACCTTAGGGATCAGACCGTTCAGCGGATATCTGTAGAATTAAAACCGCCCAGCATGGAAGATCAAACCAGTGATTGGGCTCGGTTGAAAACTGCCTTACACGGTAAATCCGATTTGGGTGCTATCTCTATCTCATTGCCGATTCTGCAAAAGTTACCTTCTGTAGTTAGAGAGGGCGACTGGAAGGTCACCGTGATCATTTATAAGGATAATGAAACGGGAGCAGGAGCTTCAGCTGAGGTTATCGATTTACATCCAGGTTTGATTAAAGAGGGCACTCCTCTTTGGGGAGCCGCAGTAGATATTGGCACTACAACAGTAAAAGTAATGCTGGTGGATCTAATATCCGGTGAAAAAAAGGGACAGGCGTCAGAATATAACAAACAAATTGCCCGCGGGGAAGACGTTATTTCCAGGATTATATATGCAGGAAAAGAATCCGGGGATCAAGTTCTTAGGGAATTGGTTGTAGATAGTATTAATGAATTGATTAGCAGAGCTTGTAAACAGGGAAAAACAAAACCGGATCAGATATATAAAACAATTTTGGCCGGAAACAGCACCATGATGCACCTGTTCCTGAAAATTCCGCCCTCAAGCATTCGTCTGGCTCCCTATATCACCGTTGCTAATCACCTTCCGGTTCTCACTGCAGCAGAAATGGGATTAAATACATTTTCCCAGGGTAAGGTTATCTGCCTTCCGGGTGTTGCTAGCTATGTTGGGGCGGATATTACTGCAGGAGTCCTATCGTCCGGTATGGCTGATACTGAAAAGATAACCCTGTTCCTGGATGTTGGCACTAACGGCGAAATGGTTCTCGGTTCAAAGGAATGGTTAGTAACTTGTGCCTGCTCCGCCGGTCCGGCATTTGAAGGTGCTGGAGTTTTGCATGGAATGAGAGCTACTGCCGGGGCAATCGATGAGGTCTGGATCAATAATGAAAATCACGAAGCATCCTGGCGTGTTATTGGCAATGGAAAACCAAAAGGTTTGTGCGGAAGTGCTTTAATCTCTCTCCTAGCAGAATTGTTAATGACCGGGGTGATTAACAAGAGCGGCAGATTCGATTTTTCACTGGAAACATCCCGGATCAGGAAAGGTTCTCACGGCGGAGAATATGTGATCAGCTGGGCTGATGAGACTGAAATCGGAGAGGATATCATGCTGACTGAAGTGGATATTGACAACCTGATGCGGGCTAAAGCCGCAATATTTGCAGGATTTTCAGTATTAGGGGACAGTGTAGGAATCCCCCTGGAATCGGTCGAGCAAGTCTTAATCGGCGGCGGATTCGGTCAATTTATTAACGTGGAAAAGGCAATTCAAATTGGATTGCTTCCGGATATGCCTTGGGATCGTTTCCAATTTTTGGGAAACACATCCTTAAAAGGTGCTTACCTGGCATTATTGGATCTCAAGAACCAAGAACGTATTGCCGAGATTGCCAACAGAATGACCTATATTGAGCTGTCAGCGGACAATCGTTTTTTTGACGCTTTTACATCGGCGATGTTTTTACCCCATACAGATAAGGAACTATTTCCTACCGTGAACCCGGGTGGGAAGAAATAATGTAACAATTAATTGAATTATTATAAACCCAGTAAAACCAGGTAAGTTTTAAGGAGGCATCTGGATGTATATCATTGGAGAAAATATTCATATCATTTCCCCGAAAGTGAAAAAGGCTTTGGCTGAGAAGGATGCGGAATTCTTTAAAAAATCCGCCATCCAGCAGGTTGAGTATGGGGCAAAAGCTATAGATTTGAACTTGGGCAGGCAAAAGCATGTCTGGGAAGAAGTATTCCCCTGGGTGACAAAGATTGTCCAGGACGTTGTGAATGTCCCGCTTTGCATCGACAGTACAAATCTTGATGGTATTGAGGCAGCCCTTAAGGTGATTACAAAGGCCCGCCCCATAGTCAATTCCACCTCTGCTGAAGCAATACGCCTTGAACAAGTTCCCCTGATGGCAAAAAAATATGATGCCCAATTGATTGCCCTAACACTGAAAAAAGAAGGCATCCCGGTAGGGGCTGACGAGAGGGTAAATATTGCCCTGGAATACCTCATCCCACGGGCGATAGAAGTAGGCATGGAGATACCGGATTTGATCATTGATCCGCTGGTGCTCACTGTTTCCGGATGCCAGGAATTCTGTCCGGAATTAATTGAAGCTGTCCGGACCATTAAATTTGCCGGTGATCCCCCCCCCGGCATCTCTGTGGGGTTGTCGAATGTGTCCAATGCTGTTCCAGAGGAAACTAGACCGATTTTAAACCGGGTATACTGTGTCATGTTGATGGGCGCCGGTTTGGAAATGATGATCGCCGATCCATTAGACGAAAAGCAAAATGAAGTGATCCGCATCATTGAAGAGCGGGACGAAAGTACCCCTCTTGGAAAACTCTACCTTAAATTGCATGATGCTACAGAAGCGATGGAAGAGCTAACCAAGGAGGATGTTGATGAGAATGACCCGGAGCAGGTAGCTGTTTTTAAATCCTCCCAGGTACTGCTGAACAAAGTAATATTTGCCGATTCGTTTTTAGAAAATTAAATCTATATCACATTTGGCATAAAAAAGGGGCTGTGCCAATTACTTTTGGCACAGCCCCTTAAAATTTAATATAATGGGGGAATGAAAGAACAACAGTACA